>CAYLZA010000272.1:0-4883 GCA_964387575.1 uncultured Spirochaetales bacterium
AGGCGGTAATGCCTTCTTCGGTACCGGCGACTTTAAAATCCATATCACCGAGATGATCTTCCTCTCCGAGGATGTCGCTCAGCACAACCGTGTCGTTTTCGTCGGTAACCAGCCCCATCGCAATTCCTGCGACGGGTTTTTTCACCGGAACACCTGCGTTGAGAAGCGAAAGCGATCCTCCGCAGACCGATGCCATCGACGAAGAACCGTTGGATTCGAGGATCTCCGACACGACCCGTATCGTATACGGAAAATTGTCATTGGAAGGCAGCACCGCTTCTATTGCGCGCTGTGCGAGATGTCCGTGTCCGATTTCGCGTCGGCCGGTTCCTAAACGACCGGTTTCTCCAACCGAAAAAGGCGGGAAATTGTAGTGGAGCATAAAGCTCTCGTACCGTTTATCCCCCTCGATATCATCGATGAGGCGTTCATCGGAAACGGTTCCGAGGGTCGTTACCGCAAGCGACTGTGTCTCCCCGCGTGTGAACAGGGCCGAGCCATGCGCGCGAGGGAGTACATCGATTTCGCAGGTTATCGAACGTATCTCATCTACGCCCCGACCGTCGGTTCGTGTTCCCTTTTCGAGGATCGATTTGCGGACAATGGTGTATTCGAGCTCCTCAAACAGCTCGTCAACGTCCTTTCGTCGGTCTTCAGGTATTTTGTCTTCGTACTGTTCGGTTATTTCCGTCTTGATCCGTTTGATGGCTTGCGATCGCTTGTCCTTGCCCTTAACAAAGCACGCCTCTTCCATTTTTGGATATGCGGTGTTCCACATTTCCTCGCGGATTTCTATAGGCTCCGGATCTTCGACGAGCGGGAGTTTTTCCTTTCCGACCTCCTGCGCGAGCTCTTTGATCTTTTTGCAGATGTCTGTGATTACGTCCGCCGCTTTTTCGATTGCACCGAGCAGAGTCTCCTCACTCACCTCTCCTGCACCGCCTTCTACCATGGTGATGCCTTCATCGGTTCCGGAAACGATGATGTCGAGATTCGATTTTTCGATTTCATCGAAGGTCGGGTTGAGGACATACTCTCCGTCGAGATAGCTCACCCGCACCGAGCCGGTAGGACCGTCGAACGGGATATCCGAGATGGCTACCGCCGCCGACGCCGCGACCATTGCTATCACATCCGGTGGGTTTATCATGTCGGCGGATATCGTCGTCGGGACTATCTGGATATCACGTTTGAACTTTTTGGAGAATAACGGGCGCAACGGCCGGTCTATCAGCCGCGAGACGAGAATCTCGGTTTCCTTCGGCCGTCCCTCTCTACGTAGAAAACCGCCGGGGATTTTTCCGGCGGCGTAAAATTTTTCGTTGTATTCCACGTGGAGTGGAATATAGTCGAGCTCCTCGTTTGCCGAGTCCGAGCAACATACCGTCGCAAGAACGGCGGTGCCGGCTAAGCGCGTATATACGGCGCCGTTGGCCTGTTTCGCCATTTTACCGGTTTCTATAATCAGCTCTTCATCACTGATCGGGATGCTGACGCTTTTAATTTCATGTGTTTGCATATGTAATTGTTTCCTAAGTTAAAGATATTTTTTATTTACGTAATTGAAGTTTCCCGAGCAGCGCGCGGTATCCTTCGAGGTCTTCCTTCTGTAGATAGCGGAGGAGTTTTCTTCGCTTACCTACGAGCTGTAAAAGCCCCCTTCGTGAATTGTGATCCATTTTGTGTGTCCTGAAATGTTCGGTAAGAGATTGGATGCGCTTGGTAAGTAATGCGATTTGAACTTCGGTTGCACCCGTGTCGTTTTCGTTCTCACCGAACTGATTGACAATCTCTTGCTTTTCCTCTTTTGTAATAGCCATCTATATGCTCCTGTTTATCAATTTTCCCTATTGTTTTGCTCCAGCCGAATGTGTCACAGTGTACCCGAATAGCACGAAAAGTCAATCGTTGCCGACGAGTACACTTTGATAGCGACATCGGCCCTCGTTGTGCTCTATAACCGCGAGTAGCTCGTCGTTTTCGTCGAGCACACCGAATACACCGTTTTCTCCCGGCGAAGGTTTGAGCTCGGCAGGATCGATCTTTCCACCGTTTGGAATCCGCAACGCGGTGTTTCCAATTGCACGCACCAGCGGTATGCTCGACAATCGTCCGAGTGCTTCCGCTGCGCTCAGCTCGCATCGATCACCTTCGATCTCAGCGAGAGTAAACGGTCCGATTTCGGTTCTCTCGAGCCACTCCACATACGCGCAGGTACCGATCGAAGCCGCAATATCGCGAGCGATAGCGCGTATGTAGGTTCCCTTCGAACACTGTATGTCCATAAGCGCCGTCGGCGGTGTGTATGTTTCGAGCTCGATTTTATCGATCCGAACTCTCCGCGCCTCGAGCGATACGCTTTCCCCTCTTCGAGCAAGCCGATAGGCCCGTTTACCGGCGACCCGGACGGCCGAAAATCCGGGCGGTACCTGATCTATCGCGCCGGTATGTGCGGCAATCGATTTCTCTATCTCCTCTCTCCCGGGTACGGGGCCGGTGCAGTCGGTTATTCCCTCCGGGTCGAGCGTGTTCGTTCCCGTACCAAAGCGCATTCTCACACGGTAACGCTTGTTCAATCCGCTGAAATAGGGTGCGAGCTTGGTTGTTCTGCCGCACAGTCCTATCAGTAATCCCTCGGCAAATGGATCGAGCGTACCCGCGTGTCCGACTTTTTTTGTTCCGAGCCGTTTTTTGAGCGGGCCCAGTGCCTGGAACGAGGAAATCCCTGCCGGTTTATGTAGAAGTACGACACGAGATGAATCCGGCAAATCAGGCTACTCCAGATTATCTATTTTTTGTGACAGATCGAACCCGTCCTTTATCGATGTGTCTACTATGAATCGCAACTTGGGAGTCGAGCGCAGCTTCAATGTATTGCGCATCCGATGTTGAATAAAACCTGATGCGTGATTCAATGCGTCGGCGGCTTTCCTCGTCTTGTTAACTCCCTCGATACTCGAAATCGATACGTCGGCGTAACCGATATCCCTGGATACCTTAACGTCGGTAATCGAGACGAGGGAGTCGACCCGTGGATCCTTTATGACGCCGCGCATGATCATCTGGCTGACCTGATCTCGTATCAGGTGCGCGATTCGTTTGAGTCGGTGATTAGCCACTCCGTGATTCCTGTGCCAGTTTTTTTGCCACTTCCCGGAGCTCGAAGACTTCCAGCTGGTCTCCCTGCCTGATGTCCATATAATTCTCTATGCCGACACCACACTCATAACCGGCTTCCACTTCTCTCGCGTCGTCCTTGAACCGTTTGAGCGAAGTGACCTTTCCTGTATGAACTTCGATACCGTCGCGGATAATGTGGACATTCGAATTTCTGCGAATCTTGCCGGATGTAACATAGCAGCCGGCGATCTGTCCGATCTTCGGCACCTTGAACACATCCCGGACTTCCACTTTTCCGATAACCTCTTCGTGCACCTCCGGAGAGAGCATACCTTCCATTGCCGACTGAATATCGGAAACCGCATTATAGATAATGTTGTATTTTCGGATTTCTACTTTTTCCCGCTCCGCCAGTTCCTGTGCTTTCGGTGTCGGTCGAACATGGAAACCGACAATGATCGCGTTTGAAGCGGATGCGAGGTTTATGTCGTTTTCGATGATAGCACCGGCGTTTGCGTGAATAACCGTGAGCTTAATCTCCTGCGTACTCAATTTTTCGAGCGCCGTCTGAAGCGCCTCTACCGATCCGTGAACGTCACCTTTGATGATGACTTTGAGCTCTTTGACCTCGCCTTCCTGGATTGAATCGTAGAGATTCTCGAGCGTAACTTTTTTGACGTTTTGCGCTTCGCCCTGCTTTTCGAGCTCCTGACGCTTGGACCCAACCTCTCGGGCCCGTCGTTCATTCTCGGTTACCTGGAACGGAGCCCCGGCATCGGGTATTCCCGAAAGACCGAGAATTTCAACCGGGGTGGCGGGTGTGGCCGACTCGATTCTGTTGCCCTTATCATCGAACATCGCGCGAACTTTGCCGGGGAAGACTCCGGCGACAAATGCATCACCTACATTGAGCGTCCCCCGTTCGATGAGCACGGACCCGACGATTCCTCTGCCGTGATCGACTTTGGACTCGATGATTTTACCTTCGGCTCTGCATTTGTAGTTGGACTTGAGCTCGAGCAGCTCCGATTGCAGAACGATGTTATCAAGAAGCTCTCGAACACCTTCTCCGGTCAGTGCGGAAACTTCATTGAACAGCGTCGAACCGCCCCACGCCTCGGGAATGAGATTGTATTCGGAAAGCTGTTGTTTGACGCGATCCGGATTCGCTTCCGGAAGATCGATCTTGTTGACTGCGACGATGATCGGCACACCCGCTTCTTTTGCGTGATTTACCGCTTCGACCGTCTGGGGCATCACCCCGTCGTTTGCAGCGACGACCAGCACGACGATGTCGGTAACCTGAGCGCCGCGTGCACGCATCAATGTAAAAGCTTCGTGACCCGGTGTATCGAGAAAAACGAGCTCTCCCTGTTCGAGTTGAACCTTGTACGCACCGATATGCTGCGTTATTCCGCCGAACTCTCCTGAGACGACGTCGGTTTTTCGAATACTGTCGAGAAGCTGCGTTTTGCCATGATCGACGTGACCCATAACCGTAACGATCGGGGGTCTCGACTCGAGGTCCTCCGTAGTGTCGTCTTCGGTTTCGATGATCGTCTCATCATAAAGCGAAACGATATTTACCTTGGAGTTATACTCCTCGGCGACCATTCCCGCGGTTTCAGCGTCAATCTGCTGATTGATCGTAACCATCATCCCCATGCTCATCAGTTTTCCGATGACTTCAGAGGCTTTGAGGTTCATTTTTTTCGCCAGCTCGGACACCGTCACGTTTTCCATGATGTCGATTTGCTTTGGCA
>CAYLZA010000273.1:0-4880 GCA_964387575.1 uncultured Spirochaetales bacterium
CTCATTCCCGTGGAAATCTCTATGGGAAACTCGAAGGGAGTAGGGGATTCACGAATACTCACCTGCATCATCAGGGATGTAACCCTTAGAAAAAAAGCGGACCGGAGGTTGCGATTTCTCGCATATCGCGACCGACTGACCAGTCTCGGTAATCGTGACCGTTTTTCCGAATCGCTCAAGCGGACGCTCAAGGATGTAGCGGCGGCGGAAAATCGACACGCCGCACTGCTCTACCTCGATCTCGACGGATTCAAGAAAGTCAACGACAGCATGGGGCACGAAATCGGAGATACGATTCTCAAGGCGTGTGCGCAAAGGCTGATGAACTCACTCAGAGAGGGAGATCAGGTTTATCGATTCAATTTCGAGGAAATCTTTCGTCTCGGCGGGGACGAGTTTACGATTCTTCTTCCCGTGGTTCAGAAACCGGAGGATGCGGCGATCGTTGCCCGACGGGTAATAGACCGGATTACCGAGCCGTTTGCGGTCGAAGGGCTGGAATCGATTGGAGAGGTCCAGCTCGGTGTGAGTATCGGAATCGCGGTTATTCCTCGTGATGGAAGTGATCCGACGACGTTGCTGCGCAACGCCGATGCTGCGATGTACCGCGCCAAGGAGCGGGGAAACAGCTTTGTCTTTTTTACCGACGATATCAACGATAAGGCGGTCGAACGGCTCAAGCTCGAACAGGATATTCGAAGGGCGCTCGGAAAAGGAGAGTTCGAGCTCTACTATCAGCCGATAGTCGACGGGGACGGCAAAACGCTCTACGTGGAGGCCTTGCTGCGCTGGAATCACCCTCAACGGGGGATGCTGCAACCCGATTCATTTCTTTCGGTCGTGGATGAGATCGGTCTGACACGAACCGTGGGAGCCTGGGTTGTATCGAGAGCGTGCTCGGATCTCAAACGGTTTCGGGCAAAGGGCCGCGATACGCTCCGGATGGCGGTTAATATTTCCCCGCATCAGCTCGAAGAACCGGGACTCGATCAAACGATTCACCGTGCGCTCGAACGATCGAACCTCGAGAACTCGGCACTGATTCTCGAGCTCACCGAGGATGCGCTCATGGAACAACCGGAGCTTGCACGAAGACGTCTTCGTGCTATCAAGACGCTCAATCCCGGTATTTCCGTAGCAATAGACGACTTCGGCACCGGATATTCGTCGCTCGCGTATCTTACCAAGTTTCCGGTGGATCATCTGAAGATCGATCGATCCTTTGTTTCGCATATCAACGCCGAAGAAAACGAGCGTGTTGTTAAAACCATTATTGATTTGGGGAAAATCCTCAAGCTCGAAATCATAGCGGAGGGAGTGGAAACCGACGAACAGTTCAACGCGCTTTATACGAGCGGATGTGGCTTTTTTCAGGGGTTTTTATTCCATCGGCCGAGCCCGGTTCAGGAGTTTATCAACTCGGTGGATAAACCGGCCGTTTTTTCCCAACAATAATCGTTTACGGACGATCATTCCTTGTCGTCTTCGACGGCATCATCTTCAACGTCTTGTTCGTTATCCTCGTCGTCTCCTTCGTCCATTTCGATCTCTTCCGATTCGGTGTCGTCCTCCTCCTCCTCCTCCTCTTCTTCCTCGTCATCATCGTCGACACCGAGTCGTTCTCTCAGCACTTCCGCTATCGTCTCTCCCGGATCGAGGATTATCTCCTCGAACAACTCCTCTCCCACGTGTCCGCGTATCTCCTCGATCATGGAGTCGAAATTCTCGTATTCGTTCGGTACCGTTACGAGTCGATCGTTTTCCGAATCATATACGAAGAGATAGGGCCGTTGCTTTTCCTCCCGGCAGGTGCCGACGAACGTAACTTCCTCCCAGGTAAACCGATCGATATCGTTGTGTCCGAAGTTGAACGTTATTCCCTCATCGTGCGGAATTACCCGTGAGCCAAGACTTCCACGGACGAATTTGCTCAGACTGTAGGAAAGATATCCGCCGACTACGGTGACGATAATCGCGAGAATCGGTGGCGTGAAAAAAAACATCGCGATACCGAGCGCAGGTAGGGCGATGATTATCGCAATCATGAGCAATACCCGCGGATTCGATCGAACTGATATACGGTACTCCATGACCGCAGATGCTATAGAGTGCCGATGGTGTTGTCAATTGTGGGGTCTCGCCTCGGGGCTCCACTTCCCAGCCGGCGCAGGATTTTCGATACTCGGCAATCCTCGAATTTGACACACCGTATAGAGTGAGTATGCTATTACTGTATTGGAATTAAAAGAAATTTATACCCGGGAAGTGGAGACTGACGAGGCGAACGAGAGCAGCGAGCTTTTTCAATCCCTGTTCTGGGTGCGATTCAAACAACAGAGAGGATATCCGACGCAGACGTTTCATGTGGAGCTGCCGCGTGAGCATCAAAACGCGTCACTGCTTGTCATCCAGAGACCGTGTGGGGGATCATCGCTGTTCGGCTATGTTCCGTATGGCCCCGATATACGTCGCGCGTTTCGAAACAACGTGTCGGCTTGCGCCGGTGGTGCTGAATACCTCGACCAATGGTACTCGTTGTATGCGAACACTGCGGATCGCAAAGGTTTCGTCTGTGAGGATTTCTCCTATTTTCGGCGATTGTTTGAGACGGCGGCCGGATTCTTCATCTCAGGGGCTGTTGGGACTATCCGTTCGATCCGCTCACGTATCGAAGTCGAGTCGAGGCTGCGGCATTTGCAAATCCATATCACCAGTGAGGTTGCAGACGGTGCCGGCTCAGGTTGTCCGAGTGTATTTACGCGTGAAGCGACGCTTGCCGTTTGTAGTGGTCTTCCAATACCAGCGCGGCCATCGCTTCGATAACGGGAACGACCCTGGGGCATATACACGGATCGTGGCGACCTTCGGTGATGATTTCGGTAGCTTCACCATTCATGTCGACCGTTTTCTGTGGAATCGAAATGGACGAGGTCGGCTTGACGGCAACCCGCAAAACGATCTCCTGTCCGGTGGAAATCCCGCCGAGAATTCCGCCGGCGTTGTTGGTGATAAAACCGTCCGTATCACGCCAGTCGTTGTGCTCACTCCCGTTCATATCGACCGCACCAAAACCGGCACCGAACTCTATCCCTTTGACCGCTCCGACCGATAGCATCGCATGGGCAAACTCGGCATCGAGCTTGTCGAAAACCGGCTCACCAAGCCCGGGAGCTACGCCGTTTATTCGACACTCCACGATTCCCCCGCAGCTGTCACCGCGTTCAGCAAGCGCCTTTACCCGTTCGGTCATCACTTCGGCGGCTGCGGGATCTGCCGCGCGCATCGGGTTTTTCTCGATTTGATCGAAATCGATACTGCTGCATGATACCCCGGCGGCGCGAAGGGTAAACCCACGAATGCGAACCCCGCGCCGGGCAAGAAGCTTTTTTGCGATCGCTCCTGCGGCGACGCGACCGGCTGTTTCTCTTCCCGATGCCCGCCCGCTCCCGCGGTAATCGCGTATGCGGTATTTCTCGAGATATGTATAGTCGGCGTGCCCCGGTCGAAACAGCTTTTTTATTTCGGAATATGCTTCCGGCCGCGCGTCCCTGTTGAAGAGGATCATGAGAAGCGGGGTGCCCGTCGTTTGCCCGTCGAATACGCCTGAAAGTATCTGGACCGTGTCGGTTTCTTTGCGTGGCGTCGTAACATCGGATTGACCCGGTTTTCGTCGGTCGAGATCGAACTGGATATCCGCTTCGGAGAGCTCGACTCGTGGCGTAACTCCGTCCACCACCACGCCGACCGCGCCGCCGTGAGATTCGCCGAACGTGGTGATCCGAAACAGCGTTCCAAAGGTACTACCCGGCATAACCATGCTCCGATAACAATGATGTGAGTCTTTCCAGTGTGGCCTGGAGACTCCGCTCCGATACAAATCGATCGGATCGGTCGCGATCGCGAAGATCCATGATGATATCGGCGTACTCGAGACACGCCGCGTCTCGCCGTTCGAATAAAGCGTGAAATGCCTGCCGAGGTGAGTTTTCGGGGAGAAACGCCGGGAGACCGCCTTTCATTATTCTGTCGAAAAGAATTTCCTCCCGTTCCCGGAGAAATACGACGATGCCGTGGGGCCGTACGATCTCCATTGCCGCGTGGTTGTCCACGGTTCCACCACCGAGAGCGGCGACGGTATTTCCCCTCTGAAGCACGTCGGCGAGAACTCGAGCCGCCTCCGCTTCCAGCTCCCTGAATCCTTCGCGGCCAAGGCTTCGATAGATATCTCTTACGGAAACCGCCGAATCACCCCGATAACGACGTTCGATTATCCGGTCGAGATCGATCGATTCGTACTCGAGCGTCTCTGAAACCATATCGGCCATCGTCGTTTTTCCCGAGTGCTTGAGCCCGATGAGAATAATGCTACGATTCATGGCGAAAATAGTCGGAAAAATACATCGACGCTTTGTAGTGACGTTTTATGAACAAAAAAGAGCCGGCTCCCTCGAAGCTGAAGTCGGTGAGAAACCAGGCATTCGGATCATCGGTAAACGACGCTTCCATCGTAGCATAATCGGCCATTTTGGGAAGCGGATCCAGTGTCGCCTCCATCTGAAGCGGTAGACCGGTTTCTCCTGCTATCCAGACGGTTCCGACATATTCGCGGTCATCTTCGATGGTCATCCGAAACTCAAAGCCCTCGCATTCGATTCCTTCCACCGTTCGATTCCTGTCCAACCCGGCGAACGACACCCGGTTCTGTATCTCCGGATCGAATGGGTTCGGAAACTCGAATGCCCCGTCGTCTTCACCATCATCCTTTTGTTCCCGGCTTCGCTCTTTTTCGGTAATATCCTTTCCGTTTTTTTGGGCGTGTATCAGAATCGTTTCAACGTCGTCGTCCGTCCCGATTGTTCGTTTATATTCCCACCTTTCCC
>CAYLZA010000274.1:0-4878 GCA_964387575.1 uncultured Spirochaetales bacterium
TTCCACACCCGTAGCTTCGTCAAACCCGGTAATCGATTCGACGATTCCCGGTATCGATATGAACGCCCGTTCCGCGGCGGTATCATTCTTTTTCGGCTCGAGATCACCCGGAGCTTCTCCGAGCGCGACTCGTATCGCCGCTGCCGTTACATCGACGCCGCTCGAATAAGGATAGGTCCATCCCGACATGTATCCCCCCGAAAGCCGGGCAGCTATCTCACCGACCACCGCTCCTTCGGATGTCGCCTTGACATCGCCTTTTGCCGCACCGTTGGTAATACCGAGTGCGCGAATTCCGCGAAAAAACGTCTCGATTACCGTTTTTTGCAGCTCCTGCGGAGCCGCACTCGGCATCGTGTGCCCCATTTCTACGAAATACGGGGGGAAGCGGATGATTCGATCGGCTATCCCGCAGAGCGATATCTCGCCCTCGTGGACCAACGCGTCAAGACTGAACTCGGGACCATCAATATACTCTTCGATGATAGCGGTGTCGCTCCGCGAATACTCAATCGACTGCTTTACCGCGGTAATGAGCCCGTCGATCATGTCGACGCGTCTGACACCACGGGCGCCCATGTTGTCCACGGGTTTTACCACCAGCGGAAACTCGAGCTCTCGTACTATGGTCTCGGGGTCGTCTCCGGCTCGGCACGATCTGAACTGAGGTGACGGAACCCCGGCTTCGGCGAATGCCGCGCGCATCAGGTGCTTTGATGTGGCTTTCATTGCCGTCTCATAGGAAATGCCCGGGAGCCCGAGCTTTTCCGCAACATATGCCACGGTTCCCGAGAAATCTGTTCCGGCGGTAAAAATCGCATCCAGTCCCCCGTTATCACGAAGCTTTCTCGCAACCTCGAGCATCCCGTCGGTATCCTTGAGATCCACTTCGGCAAACTCGTCGGCTTCACCGATCGCCGGAGCACTCGGATCACGATCGGCAACTACTACGCGCAATCCCATCCCCCGCGCCGCCCGGACGGCGGGGAGCTGCATCGTTGCGCCGCCCAGGATGAGTACCGTGGAGTTATCGTTTGTTCGATTATGCATCCTCACCTATATAATCGGCCGTTTTCGTGCATATATTTCGAAAGTATCGCCTCGTTTGAGCAATCGACTCACCATTGCCCCGAACGGACGAAGCATCGAAAACCGTCGGTTTCGCAATAGCGGAAAACGCTCCGGATGATAACCGGTTATCCGTGTTCGAACGACGTCGAATCCGTATCGCTTCAGCACATTACGTGCACTCCCGGGTGACCACACCGTATAGTGGTCATCCGGACCCGAGGCGAGAAAACCGCTCAGATCGAGGCGACCGCTTATTCCGTCGAACCGGGGCGTTGAAAGTGCGAGAATACCGTCAGGTTCCAGGAGTGAAACGGCGTTTTCGAGCACGCGATCCAATTCCCGAAAGTGCTCGATTACATACCAGAAGGTGATTGCAGAAAACGAGCTGCGCCGGAGAAGACGCTCTGAGGTCGGTGCGTCGAAGGCCGCGAAATCGGCGGTTGCCGCCGGTATTCCGAGCTCATCCCGGACATACCGAACGGCGTCCTCCGCGACGTCTATTCCGAAACCCGAGAATCCCCGGTTTCGGGCTTCGTAGAGAAACGGTCCATACGCGCATCCCACGTCGAGGATGCGCCTGCTCTTCGCCGCGGTGCCTTTCGAAGCACCCGGCGCATCGTGCGAGGCAGCGCCGTCGGCGGAGCGCGAACCAACAGGATCTATCGATTCGATGATCTCGAGCCGTTTCGCCGCCATCTCCCGTATCTTCCCGAAATCCTCGATATAGGTTCGTCCATACTGTTTTTCGTATTCGGCAAAAAAATAGGTTTCGTCGTACCGGGTGGTGTCCGCCGATGCGCGTATCTGATAAATCATGCCGGTTTTGTCGCATTGGAAGAACGATCGATTGTTGGCGCGAACCATCGCAAGTCCGTGGGAAGCTCCGCAGACCGGGCAGCGGTTTCCCGATTCGGGATCGAGCGATATAAGCACATCCTGGAGAAGCGGCAGCTCGTTGGGCAGGGCGGACCCGTCGCCCGGCGCGGGTTGGGTCTCAGGCACAGGCGCGGGAGCCGTCCGGGAAGCTGCAATCTCCGCGATTCCGCTTCCGCTTTCTTCGACCAGTCGGCGCAGCCTCCTCCGATGAGGTTTGAGTACACCGAGCGAGTAGAATCCTCCCCGTTTCCCGAGCCGTTCGTGATATTTGGTCGGATTGATCAGCGCTACCGCAGTTCCCGCTGCACGCGCCTCCCACGCGGTAAGTCCATAGGAGGTCAGCACCAGATCGTATTCGTGGAGAATATCGGAGAGATTCTCGGGCGCGTCGATACAACCGATCGATTTTTTGTCGCAGCTCGCGGGTAGGATATCATCGAGCTCGAACCGTGCCGCAGGACCACGGACGATCGTGATACGATCACAGGAGACTCCCGCGACTTCGATAAGCGACTTCACCGTAACGGCGGTCAGACCCGCCGGGTCCTCCCCGCCGAACGTAACGAGTATCCTTTCCACGTGGGCAGGAAAACGCTTTCGACGTGCAGGCATCCGGGAGAGCGGTGAAGCCCGCACGTTCGGCGCAGTGAAGCCACGACGCCCGGCCGCTCCCGATGCACCGCCGTGATCGAGCGTGTCCACGACATACGCCGCATTGTCTCGAAGAGGTCCGGTCTCATCGACGGCGACCACGAAATCTCCATAGCTCGTATGATCCCGGATCGGCGTATGGGTGCTCCGGCAATCGTACACGATGATGAGGGGTGCCTCCGGCAATCTCGAGCATATACCGACATCGGGAAATTGTACGAGAATCGAATCGACGTCGATCGTCGCGTCGGAGCTATCTCCATCGGACGGCGGTCCGGAATTCGTCTCCGGTAAATAGATGTCGATATCGGTCGGCAGCGCCCGTGCGGTTCGTAACGATCTGTAGAGATGTCCGGTTCCGTTACCTCGTTGTACCGACGGAACAAAGACAATGTGTCGATTGTCCTGAGCACGATCGGTCACTGCGTTGCTCCCGCAGCCACGAAACCAGTGCATATGGTGATATCGGCTCTCCTTCGTAGAGCGCGTCGAATATTTTCTGTATCCATACATAGTCCTCTTCGGTATCAAGCGTTACCCGAGCATCTTCGAGTATCGCCGAATCGTCGGGACAGGGATGAAGAATCCGAAAACGTAACGGTCTTCTGTAGATAAACGGACTGACGTGCTCCCGTTCATACGGATCGACGGCTTCGCTGTCCGCCTGCAGAAGAGCCTTCGTCTCTACGAGCTCGACGCCGGTTCCGAGCGGGGGTCCGAGATACCCCGAAAAATCGGCTCCCAGACGGGCGTGGATTTCGGAAAGTGAAATCGCAAGCTCATACGATACCAGAGGATTATCTCCGGTCGCTCTGAAGTATCGATCGACCCCGTAGTGGCGGGCGGCCAACGCATATCGATGAAGCACATCCTCGGATGGTCCCGGAAATACTTCGAACCCGCGTCGGTCGGCGGCGGGCTGAAGCGGAGCTGCGCTTTCCTCGTCGGTCAGAAGCGCGTTGACGTCGGCGCCTATTCGGCGAAGTGACATCATCGCCTGCTCTATCACCGTCGAATCGGCGAGCGGGAGCAGCACCTTGTTCGGTAACCGAGTGCTCGCCATTCGCGCCTGGAGAAACACGGCCGTTTTCGTATTTTTTTCGGATTCGAACGCGTCTTTCGTCGTCATTATTCAGCTATCTCCCAAAGATCGGTAATGCTCCGGGCATCTTCCTTGAATCGATATTTATTCACATTGACCCATTTCATGACCTGTCGAAACTCACGAAGCGCGGTAATGAAATCTCCACCTGATTTGAGCAGATATGGGAGAAACTGTCCCACCGGAAGCCGCCCGACGTCGCGATTGAATCGCACCGCCAGGTTTTTGAGAAAAAAGAGCTTGTAGCTCTCATCTCTGCTCGTCGTCTCCGCCGGTGTATCCTCGAGATATCGGACCCGGAGACCGGTGTTTACGATGATCCGTTCACCCCACATAAACGATCGAAAACCGAAATCCAGCTTCTGCCAGTACGAGTTATGAAGCAGATAATCGAATCCTCCGGTAAGCGTAAACTTCTCCTTCTCGTAAATGCCGCAATAATCGAACGGAAAAATCGTCGGCATCCCGTCTTCATTCGGCGTCGCCGGAACTATTTTCAAATGTCGGCGATAAAACGCAGGGGCTTGAATCGTCGGAACGGTCTCCGCTCGCTGGTTCTGCATAACCGGAACCGTGCATAGCACATCTTCATTTGCGATAGTCTCGATGATCCGAGCCGAAAGCCCTGAAACGAGCTTCATATCGTTCCAGAGGACAAAAACATAATCGCCCTTTGCTTCGTGGATCCCGATGTTTACCCGTTCACCGGTGGAAATTTGCTCATTCAGCAGGATGAAGCGGATCCCCGGAAACTTGCGGGCGAAGTTTTCCACATCGTATCGCGCGCCGGGGCTCTCTATCGAAATCACCTCGCTTGCGCCGAGATCGATGAGCTCGGTAAAGAGTGATCGTTTAAACGGTCTGCCTCCGCGATTGAGCAGAAGAATCGTCACCGATCGTGGCAACCGATTCCCCGCTCCCGAACGGGTACCGCCGACTACGGTATAGGGAATCCGCAGCCGTTTAGTGGTTGTAGGTATAGTATTCATCGCAGTTCCTGCAGATCTCCGGATAATCTTCGTCCAGATGAGCCTGGTACCATGAATCAGCGCGGGCCCAAATTTTATCGAGTGGTTCTTCGAGCATATTTCCCAACAGGTGTTTTCGATGCACATCTTCGCGACAGACGGACACAACCCTGGTGGCCGTGGTCAGCCAGCGGCTCCTCCCCACGGTCG
>CAYLZA010000275.1:0-3807 GCA_964387575.1 uncultured Spirochaetales bacterium
TTCGGAGCGACGAGAATCGTTCGGCATACTCCATAGCGGCTTTCCTGTCGTGTATGGAGCAGGGACCAACAATTCCGAGAAGTCGAGGATCGCTTTTATTGATGATGTTCTTGACGATCTCTCGGCTCTCGGTTACGAGACGATACCCGTTTTCACTGAGTGGGAATTGCTCCTTTATCTCCGAAGGAGTTATGAGAGGTGTTGCAGATACTATATTGAGATCGTAGGTTCTCGATTCTTTCGTAAATTTCATATCTTCAAAGTATGAGAAAGCCACGGAAAGATCAACGTTCATGTGAATCCCGTCTAATCGGCATTGTCATACACCGCACCCCGCCTCCGCCGCGCGCCAGCTCCACTCCCGGTATAGCAATAACTTGCCGTGTATTGTCGTCGATGTCGTATTCGGAGCGTAGGAGCTCTTCGCCTGTAATCACTTCAAACCCGTGCGAATTGAGCTCTTCCAATGTGTGCGGATTGCAGTTGTATCCGATTACTACACCGGGTGCTACCGCAAGAACATTCGTTCCCGATAACCACTGCTCACGCTCCTGAGTAAGACGCACCTTACCGCCACATCGTATGATTTCCAAAGCTCCGGTTTGTCGTTCGATCTCGCTCGAAAGATTATCAACATGCGAAATAGTGCTTCGCCCGGTTGGGTCGATGGTGAGCTTCGCCAGTTCCCGAGCACACCGCCCATCAACGAGCGGTGGATACACCAGGATGGTCGAGCGATCAACGAACGTGCATACCATGTCGAGGTGAATGGTGGATCGCTTGTGTGGTAGTACTACGGCGACGACCGTTACCTCTTCGCCTATTTTTTTTGCGATCGCCGAAGCCACCGAATCGACACCACGTGCATTTGTTCGCTCCGAAATCCCGATAAGCAAAAACCGTGAGCTCACGAAGAGGAAATCGCCCCCCTCAAAATGAGCGCCCGAGGTACGTTCGACACTCCCGTCAAAAATGATATCAGCGTCTGATGGTTCGCTGCATCCATATGCGATTGCTCTCATCAACACCGATTCCATCGTGCGAACCTCGTATGCCATTGCGCCGATTATCAGCGAATCAAGATAAACGACAGCTCCGTCGCGGCTGAAATACAAATTCGGGATCGGCGGTATATCGAATTCTTCGGTGTCGAGCCATTTCTCGAGCGTATCTCGTCTGCTCGGAAGTCCCTCGATGAACATTGAAGATAGTTGGGACGGCGACAGTATAGTAAGCTCCTCCGACCGTTCAGATAGAGAAAAAGCGTCCGTCATTCGTCGAATCATTTCGATTCGAACGCCTTCGTTCGAAAGCGCCCTGGTCAACAGCTCTTTTGTATCGTATACCGTGCTGAAACGGGAGAGTACGTTGCGAAGCATCATGTGCTCGGATTGAACCGCCGGAAGAGGCACGATGTCATTGTAGAGAAGATCCTTTGCCGCATCCGGTGTCATCGACTCGATTTCAGGGCCCGGAGCGTGGAGAAGCACTTCCCGTAAACGGCCAATTTCAGAATCGACGAAGAGATTCACTGTGAAGATTCCTTGATCCAATTGTCCCATGTTTCCGGATCATATCCGACCGTCACGTCGGAGCCGTTTCGAACAATCGGCATCTTCAAAAGCAGCGGATCCTCGGCAATCTCCTCGATCGGATCAAAGGTCATATACTGCAAACCACGTTTTGTATATTCTTTACTTTCGGAATCGATAAGCTCTTCCGGATCGATTTTGCTGCAGATTTTTTCGATTTCTCGCGGAGCAAGCGGTTTTTCAGTAACGTCACGTATATGCACAGGTATTCTTCGTTCTTTGAAAAATCTGATCGCCTTGCGCGTGTCGGATGATTTTTGCAGGCCGTTGATTTGGATGTTCATGTTTTGAGAATACCAACGCCGACAAACCGCCGCAATCCTTTACGACGGCGTGGGAATCATGTTAGATGTTTGATCATGGACAAAACACGAATTAAACACATCCTGAGCAGCCCGGCCGACGGACGAGAAGTAACCGTCAGAGGATGGATTAGAACAAAACGGGATACAAAAAACGTCTGCTTTTTTGAGCTCAACGACGGCTCCTCGCTTTCGAGTCTGCAGGCCGTTATCGACAAATCGATTTATAACGATTCCGAAACGATCACTAGAATATCAACCGGGGCAAGTGTAGCTGCAACCGGTACTTTAGAGGCTTCCCCCGGACAGAAACAATCGGTAGAGCTGCACGTCACCGATGTAACCGTCATCGGCGACGCCCCGCCGGAACGTTACCCGCTTCAGAAAAAGCGCCACTCCTTCGAGTACCTTCGTGAAATTGCCCACCTGCGACCGAGAACCAACACGATAGGTGCCGTCACACGAGTCCGAAACGCGATGAGTTATGCTATTCACAAGTTCTTCCAGGAGCGGGACTTTCTCTATATCCACGCGCCGATCATCTCAACCAGCGACGCTGAAGGCGCCGGCGATATGTTCCAGGTGACCACGCTCCCGCTCGGTGATATCGCAAAAGGCGAGGCACAGGTCGATTACGCAAACGATTTCTTCGGTAAAAAAGCCGGATTGACGGTAAGCGGACAGCTCGAAGCCGAAGTGTACGCACTGGCATTCCGTAACGTCTACACGTTTGGTCCTACGTTTCGCGCGGAGAACTCAAATACGTCTCGACACCTCGCTGAATTCTGGATGATAGAACCGGAGATGGCTTTTTGCGACATACGATGTAACATGGATCTCGCAGAGGAGTTTCTGAAATACATACTCACCTATATACTCGAAAACTGCGATGAAGATTTGCAATTTTTCAATAAGTGGATAGACAAAGGTGTCGTAGATAGCCTTACCGCGGTCGCTGAAGCGGACTTCAGCCGGATAACCTATTCGGAAGCGATCGATGCACTTAAGAGAGCCGATGTGGAATTCGAGTATCCCGTTGACTGGGGCGAAGATCTGCAATCGGAACACGAAAAATATCTAACCGGGCAGGTATACAAAGGACCGGTCATCGTTACGGATTATCCAAAAGTAATCAAAGCGTTTTATATGAAACAAAACGAAGACGGCAAAACCGTGCGAGCTCTCGATGTTCTCGTTCCCCGTCTCGGAGAGATTATCGGAGGGAGTGAACGCGAATCCGACTACGATCGACTCAAAACTCGAATCGACGAGCTCGGTTTGAATTCCGATGAGTATTGGTGGTATCTCGAGCTTCGAAGCTACGGGTCGGTTCCACATTCGGGGTTCGGTCTCGGGTTTGAACGCCTTATACAATACGTGACGGGTATGCAGAACATCAGAGATGTTATTCCGTTTCCGCGTACGGTCGGAAATGCGGAGTTTTAGTCGGTGCTGAAAGCGTCTTCGGCCGCTGCCTCTGCAAGTCGCAGCGATTCGATTGACTGTTTGAGAGTTTGATTATTGACGCCGGAGATCACGGCATCGACAAATGCCCGTCCGTCGGCCGCTACCGCGTCGTTTTTCGCCGACTGGATCGCGTGCTCTCCGTCCGGCATAAGGACTTTCGCCGCGGAGCCGTCGCTAATATAATAACCGTTTTCAAAAATCGCTACTGTTCGCGAACCGATGCCGGGTTTTGCCATTCCCCGTGCGTATGCAAGCTGCGCCAGACAGCCTGAATCAAAACGGACCGAAAGCGCCGCCCGGTCCGAGGCTATCAAGCCGGTAGTGCTGCGTTTAACCCAGTAATCCGCCGCTACATCGTTCCAATTACCGAGGAGACTCACCATATCGTCGATAAAATGATAAAGCGACGCTACAAACATTCCACCGGAAAGCGCGTCATTATCGTA
>CAYLZA010000275.1:3817-4866 GCA_964387575.1 uncultured Spirochaetales bacterium
CGCTGCATATTGACCGTTGATAGCTGACGGGAGATCCGAGAGATTCATACAATGCTCCCGAAAACAGCTCTTCGAGCACTTGCTGCTCCCGCGAAAACCGGTGAGTTAATCCGACATGGACGATTCGATCCTTTTCTTCCGCTCGTGACTCTATGTCGCAGGCTTCGGCGACGGTTATAGCGGGGGGGAATTCGATGAAGACGTGCTTACCACGATCGAGGGCGGAGATAGCTTGTGAAGCGTGATGCGCATTCGGACCGGTGAGAACAACTCCGTCCAAACCTTGATAGTCGAAGAGCGCCTCAGTCGATTCTACAACTTCGATCGACAAATCGATCCCGAGCTCTTCTTCCACGGATTGTACGAGTTCTCTTCCTCGTGATTCCTGCCGGGAACAAAGCGCAATTACGTCAACATTATTCATTCGAGAAAAACTGCGCAACCGGGCGTTTCCCATTCGTCCCGAACCCACAATACCTATGTTCACGATTTTCTCCTCCAAATGCGGGTCTTTCTCACTTCACCCCTCAGTCTCTCTCTTATTTGGTTCGCGCCACACCTTGCCGTTCCACGCACGAAGATAGACCGCATCATCATCACGCTTTTCGATTGTCTGTGGATGCATGGGTATTTTACCGTATGGAGTATCGAGAAGATAAACCGGAACCGCAAGACCCGATGTATATCCGCGAAGCCCGCGGATTATTTCGAGACCACGCTCGATCGGCGTTATGAAGTGACCGGTTCCGGTAAGCGTCTGCGCTTGGTATATGTAATACGGTCGTACTCTCATTCGAACGAGGCCCTGTACAAGCCGTTTCATCGTTTCCACATCGTCGTTGATCCCTTTCAGCAGTACCGACTGATTACCCAACGGAATGCCCGCGTCGGCGAGCTTCCTGCATGCTTCAATTGCGTCGGGGGTCAATTCTTTCGGATGATTGAATTGCGTATTGAAATAGAGCGGATGGTAATCCAAGAGCATTCTGCAGAGACGGTCGGTAATCCGTTGAGGCATGGTACAGGGTGTTCTGCTTCCGATACGTATT
>CAYLZA010000276.1:0-4865 GCA_964387575.1 uncultured Spirochaetales bacterium
GTGGCGGTTCTCGGTCAGTACTACACGCGAACTCGGATTGTGTGGTCAGGTCGGGTTGACTTTTACCCTGCCGGCGTTTATCGTTTTCACTATGGGGATAAATTACTACTTATCGGTTTTTCCAATGGAAGCCCTCATCGCATCGCAGCTCGAACCGAAGCAGTTCGGTACGTACATGGCTACGGGCTCCAAAAAAGGCGCGGCCGAACAGATTATCTTCTGCAGGCTCGAGGGCGAGTTCGAAGACGGATTTGATTGGGAATACGCCCATGAGAAATGCGTACCCCACTCATACGGAGACCCGAAACACTCGGTCTATCTCGGAGTGTATCGAGTGCTCGAACGTATTCCCGTTTCCCAGCTCGGCCCGATGTATCTGACAACTCGCGATGGCCGGACGCTCGAGATCCAGCCGACCGAGTACGCCGCGCCCGACATCGGTGATCGTGGCTATTATGTCTACCAGGAGCTCTGTCCGGTTAACCCGGTTATCGTGAGTAAGCTCGATCCAAAAGCTTTCGGCGAATATCTTGCGGGCGAAGATGCAAAGGTTCACGTCCCGAAGCTGATTTTCGCCGATATGAAGGTGATCGACCTCGAACATCCGGACAAAACCGGACATCTCGGAACAATCTACGATCGCAAGATACCACATCTGATGGAGTGTATTGCCTCGATTACGTCGAAAGAACAGAAGATAAACAAGACGCTCACGAGGACTCATGTGGAGTCGTTTTCGTTTCAGGTAATCGACAATGCGATCTATGCCGGCGACGGGAACACAATCAACATGTACAAAATGCCGACGGTAAGCGAGATCAAAGAGATCGATTACGATTGGGGACGTTCGGCTCTGATCATTTAATGGATACATTTACAGACGGTCCTGCAGGGATTTTCTCACAAAAGGCAGAATCCGCGTTTCTCGTCGGGATTCAATCCCCGGGAATGTCCGAGATCGAAGCACGGAAGAATCTCGCCGAGCTGGAACAACTCGTAGATACGCTCGGGATGGAGGTGCAGGATTCGATGCTCGTTCGGCTTCGTGAGCTCAAACCGGCCCTTCTGGTCGGTTCGGGGAAAGCCGAGGAGATATCCGGGTCCGCCGCAGCGCTCGAGGTCGACTGCATCATTTTCGACGATGAGCTTTCACCGTCGCAGCAGCGAAACTGGGAAACCTTGTCGAAGTGCTGCGTCATAGATCGGCACGAAGTTATCCTCGATATATTCGCCGAGCATGCAACGACACGCGAAGCCGTTTTACAGGTAGGATTGGCTCGCGCTCAGTATTCGCTACCGCGATTGACCCGGGCATGGACCCACCTCTCGAGACAAAGAGGTGGTAGACGCGGAACTCGCGGCGCCGGTGAAATGCAGCTCGAGAGCGACCGACGAATCGTGCTTGAGAAGATACACAGGTTCAAGAAAGAGCTCGCGGCCCTTCATGAGCAGCGAGCAACGAGAAGAAAACGGCGTCAGTCGGTTCCGGTACCGAGTGCCGCGATCGTCGGATATACGAATGCAGGAAAGAGCTCGCTCCTCAATCGACTGACCGGTGCTCACGCGGGGGTGGAGAACAAGCTCTTTGCAACCCTCGATCCGACGACACGGGTACTCAGCATTCGAAACGGTCAGGATATGCTTCTGACCGATACGGTAGGATTTATTCGAAAGCTCCCGCACGATCTCGTCGACGCTTTCAAATCGACTCTCGAAGAGACTACGCTCTCGGATTTCCTCATCAATGTTCTCGATGGGAGTGATTCGGAGGTCGAAAGACACGATGAAACGACCAGAGAGGTACTCGCGAGTCTCGGTTTGCAGGAAAAGCCGATAGTACGTGTGCTCAACAAAAGCGATCTGGTGCACGATCCCGAACGGAGGGCGGAGCTTTCGACGACATTTCCCGACGCCCATTTCGTGTCTGCCCGAACCGGCGAAGGGATAGATCCGCTCATCCAGCAGCTCAAACGGTTCGAGTACGATTCTGCCCCCACACAAACGTTCATACTTCCGAACAGCAGACACGATCTGGCGGCGCTCATTCACAGAACCGGAAGAATACTATCCAAGGAGTATGTAGACGATTCGATCGTTCTCATGGCACAAGTTCCGCCGAAAACCGCGGGGAAGCTCGAATCGTATAGAGCATAATCGCTTACTAAAGATGAAGATCGAACGCGTAACGGTAACACCGATCGCAATTTCGGATCCTCCGCTACTCAACGCGGCCGGGCTTCACGCGCCGTATGCGTTGCGTATCGTCCTGGAGCTCGAAACTAACGACGGGGTAACCGGAGTCAGCGAAATTCCCGGTAATGTCGAAACCGAAGAACTGCTCAATTCGGTCCAGGATCTGCTCGACGGCGCCGATCCGTTTCAACTAAACGCTCTCCATCGCTCATTGATTGAACGGGCAGCTTCGAAATCGAGTCCTGGAGGCCCCGAAGACTCACGCGGCGCGGCGTCATGGGATGCCCGAAAGCTCGTGCATGTAAGAAGCGCGGTCGAGGTTGCGTGTCTCGATATTATCGGCAAGGCAACGGGAAGACCAGTGTGTGATCTCTTGGGTGGTGCGGTGAGAGAGAAGGTCGATTTTGCGGCGTATCTTTTCTTCAAGGAGCGTGGAGCGGGCGGATCACTCGGTTTCGACATCGACCCCGAAGCTTCCGGATGGAGCGGTGCGAGACAGGAGGAAGCCACGTCTCCGGAAGCGATCGTCCGACAGGCCGAAGCGATGTGCCGTCGATACGGATTCAAATCGATCAAGCTCAAAGGGGGAGCGCTGTCCCCGGATGAAGAAGCAGCGTCGATTCTCGCTCTCCGGGAAGCGTTTGGGGCCGGTGTTCCGCTGCGTCTCGATCCGAACGCGATATGGTCGTTTGAAACGGCGGTTCGCATCGGGAAGAAGCTCGAAGGCACCCTCGAGTACTACGAAGATCCGGTACGGGGACAACAGCAGATGGCACGATTGGCGGATCATCTTTCTCTCCCTCGCGCAACGAATATGTGCACCACCTCGTTCGACGATCTCCCTTCGAGCATAGAGCTCGACTCTGAGGAGATCATCCTTGCGGATCATCACTTCTGGGGCGGCCCTCGCGCCTGTGTGGAGCTCGGACGCATCTGCGAAACCTTCGGCCGGGGAATGTCGATGCACTCGAACAGTCATCTCGGCATCTCGCTCAGCGCGATGCTGCATCTTGCGGCGGCGGTCCCGGTACTGACATATGCTCTCGACACACACTACCCGTGGCAATCGGAAGAAGTGATAAGGGGCGGACGTTTCGAGCTCGAAGAGGGTGCTCTGCCTGCCCCGACGGAGCCGGGGCTCGGGGTAGAGATAGATAGAACGGCGCTTTCGAAGCTCCACAAACAATACCTCGATTGCGGTCTAAAGCGTCGTGACGATGAAGCGGAGATGCGGAAGCTCTATCCGAGCTGGACGTTCGAATCGACACGATGGTGAGTCGATTCGAGAATACGAGCACATCCGGAAACCTCCGGAAATCCAACCGGACAGCTTTGGAGATTCGCATCTACGGTCTCGTGCAGGGGGTGGGATTCAGACCGTTTCTCTACCGCCTTGCGCAACGTTTCGGGATTACCGGAAAGGTTCTCAACAGGAACGATTGCGTAGAGGCGTATATAGAAGGCGATGAGAGATCGCTCAATCGTTTCGTCGAACACATCCGGACCGACGCTCCGGGTCCGGCATCGGTAGAGCGAATCGAGAAACACACCGTGCCGCCCCGGGGCACGGACGATTTTCAGATTGAAAAAAGCGGCGATTCAGGATCGACGATAACTCGTGTATCACCCGATATCGCCGTCTGCGACGATTGCCTCGAAGACATGCGGGTGACCGGACGCCGTTTCCACTACCCTTTTACCAACTGCACGAACTGCGGTCCCCGCTTCTCGATCATCGAAGATCTTCCGTATGACCGCCCGAAAACGACGATGAGCGTTTTCACGATGTGTGATGAATGCCGCGCCGAGTACGAGGAGATCACCGACCGGCGATTCCACGCGCAGCCGAATGCGTGCACGAATTGCGGTCCGAAATATCGACTCATCTTGTGTCGGAACCCGAACGGAACCGAAGATGATGTCGTCTTTGATGATACGACGGCGACCCGCGATAGTGATGAATACGATAGTGATGAAATCGTCGATCGTCTTGCACGGCTTCTCGAATCAGGCGGTGTTGCCGCAATCAAGGGAATCGGTGGATATCATCTTGCCTGCGATGCGCGCAATGATTCGGCAGTCGATCGAATCAGAAACGCAAAGCTCCGCGACGGAAAACCCTTCGCAGTGATGTGTTGCGATATCGATACGGCTCATACGTTAGCGGACATAGACTCTGCCGAAAAGGAGCTCCTCCTCTCGGTTCGAAGACCAATCGTGATCCTGCGACGACCCATCTCGAGCGCCGGGAAGAACCTCGCGCCGGGGGTTACCAACGGGCTCGATTCGGTAGGAATCATGCTCCCGTACGCACCGATACATCATCTGCTATTCGAGAGGCTTTCGGTCGACACGCTCGTTATGACGAGCGGGAACATCTCCGAAGAACCGCTCGTGATAGATGACGAAGAAGCCCGTCTGCGGCCAGGACCGATAGTCGATGCGCTTCTCTCCTGCAATCGTGCGATCCATAACCGTGTAGATGATTCGGTCGTATTCGTTTCCGATGATTCGACCAGGATTATTCGTCGCTCGCGAGGGTGGGTGCCGGAGCCGATACGTCTCGGATTCGACGTCGAAGGGATTGCTGCAGTCGGCGGCGAATTAAAGAACACCTTCTGCATAGGCAAAGATCGTGAGGTGATTCTCTCTCAGCACATAGGCGATTTAAA
>CAYLZA010000277.1:0-4864 GCA_964387575.1 uncultured Spirochaetales bacterium
TCCGATCGTTCAGGCTGCATATTTCGGTTCGTTGGAAGCGGCGAAGCTGCTTCTGCAAAACGGAGCGGACCCGAGCGTCGAGGCCGCCGTATTCAGTAAGCAGGGAGACCGGTTTTCGTTTCTCGGCTCATACTCACCGTTGCAAGCCGCAGAGAAGGAAAATCAGTATCGTATAATCAGATTATTCGAACAAGAACAATAGCAGAGGAGAAGACAACGATGATTACGGTAAAAAAGAACGATGAAAAAACCTACACGGTTACCGTCGAGGAAGGCGGAACGATGTCTTCGCACAAAGTGACGCTCAATGACTCGTATCACAAGAAACTGACCGACGGTAAAGAGTCAAAAGAGTCGCTCATTGAACGGGCATTTGAGTTTCTCCTGCAGCGAGAATCAAAGGAGTCGATTCTGAGCTCATTCGACCTTACGGCTATCAATCGTTATTTTCCGGAATTCGAAAAAAAAATTACGCGCCGATAAGACCGATCGCATACGCATAGCCGTGGCGGCAGCGGGCCTCTCAACACATAAGGCGAATTTCTGCTCTCAACAACCGCCGGGTATTTCGGGTAGAATGCGGGGATGAAGCTGAAAAACTCATTTCCCCGCTATAGCGAATTCGATCCGCGTGTGCCCGTTTACTGTGTGACCCCCGACCTGAACGGGTGTATCCACAGGTTTTTCGACACCTCGCCGATCAGCCCGAGTGGACGTTATCTCGCGGTAACGCGGTTCCATGATGAAATGCGACTACCTGCGATGCACGAGTCGGCGGACATCGTAGTGGTGGATCTCGATACGGGCGAGCAAAACAGTGTGGCATCGACCAAAGGATTCGATACACAGCTCGGTGCTCAGCCACAGTGGGGAGCTACCGACCACGATCTGTTTTACAACGATCAGGATTTCTCCGAACGAATTCCCGTTCCATATGGAGTTCATTTCGATCCGGAAAGCGGTGAAAGCAGACGCCTCGAATCCCCGGTCTACATGGTTTCCCCGGACGGGAAACGGGCTGTCACCCCGTGTCTGCTCCGCACCTCACTGGCGCAACCCGGGTATGGGACGCTGGTGCTTCCGACCTATATTCCGCACAACCGCGGTGCCGCGGCAGACGACGGAATCTATGTAACCGACATTGATTCCGGTCGGAGTCGGTTGTTGATTTCCTACCGGGACATCATGGAAGCGATATCCGATGCTCCCGGCGCCGAGGAGCTGGCCGAGCGTGATCTCTATGGATTTCATCTCAAGTGGAATCCGCAGGGAACCAGGTTGCTGTTCGTTGTACGGGGAAGAGCGGCGGACCCCGCTCAAAAGTTGCTCAATTTTATCGTAACGGTAGACGCCGACGGGAGTAATCCGCGGATGACGCTGAGTCACCGGGATTGGGTACGAGGTCATCATCCGAACTGGTGCCCGGACGGGGAAAACGTGTTGATGAATCTGAAGATCGACGACGGACCGCTCCGGTTTGTTCGATTTCCGTGCAACGGCGGTACGGCCGAATCGTTATCGACCATCCAGGGAGGCGGGCATCCGACGCTTCATCCCGACGGAAGGCATATCCTCACCGACGAATACGAGCACGGGCCGCTTGCCAACCCCGACGGAACCGTCCCGATGAGGATGATCGATCTGGAAACAGATTCGGAGGTCCGATTCATGCGGATCCGTACCCGTCCCGATTATTTCGGTCCCGCCCGGGAGTTCCGGGTCGATCCGCATCCGGCGTGGGATCCGAGCTTCAGATACATCGCGTTCAACGCGTGCCCAGACGGATCACGTAAAGTCTACATAGCCGATATGGAATCGCTGTTATGAACAAACCGAATATCCTTCTCATCGTTTCTGACGATCACGGAAGAGAGTCCCTCGGGTGCTACGGTAATACGGTAATCCGTACACCCTATCTCGACGGACTGGCCTCCGACGGCATCCGATTCACCAGCTCCTTCTGCACGACCGCCTCGTGCGCGGCAAGCCGTTCGGTCATCCTCACGGGACTCTATAATCATGCAAACGGTACCTACGGTCATACTCACAGCTTTCATCACTTCACATTATTCGACACGGTTGAAACACTACCGGCGTACATGAACCGCGCCGGATATCGAACCGCGTGTATCGGGAAAAAACACTATGCCCCCTTATCGCTCTACCCGTTCGATATTGATTTCGGAGATTCATTCGGCAGAAACGATATCGCAATGGCCGAAACGTGCCGTGAGTTCCTTGCCGGGCGATCGGCGTCGGCGAACGCCGAAAATCCCTCGGATAAGCCGTTTTTCCTCTACTGGTGCTCGCACAATCCCCATCGAAGCGGCAAAGTCGCAGAAGACCATGCCGAAAAGCCGAACAGATTCGGAAATCCCGATACACCGTTTGAAGGGGACGGCGAAACAACATACGACGATGAGGAGGAGGTGATCGTCCCCCCGTTTCTGACCGACAACGACGCCACACGGGCGGAGCTTGCTCAGTACTACCAATCGATCTCGCGGCTCGATCGCGGAATCGGACGTCTGCTATCGATTTTGAAGGAGTCTGGAGAGTACGACCGGACGCTCATTATCTATGTGTCCGATAACGGCGCTGCGTTTCCCGGGTCCAAAACAACGCTGTATGAGCCGGGAATGCGGTTGCCGTGTATCGTAAAACCGCCTGCCGCTACAGGCGAACCGGCCGCACGTTCCGATCCGGCGACGAATCCCGACGACAGCCCGCGCACATGCGACGCGCTGGTAACCTGGGCGGACCTCACCCCGACGATTCTCGACTACGCGGATGCTCTTGGTTCATCCCCGGGCCGGACCGACGTACCCGGGAGAGTTGCCCGCGCCGACGAATTCCACGGAAGCTCGTTCCGAGGAGTCATCGAGGGAAGAGCATCCGAGCCGGATTGGCGGGAATACGCCTTCGCATCACACACGTTTCACGAAATTACCAACTACTATCCGATGCGGGTTGTTCGATCCGTCAGATACAAGTTTATCTGGAATATCGCCTATCCGCTTACCTATAGCTTCGCCTCCGATCTCTGGAGATCCGCCACATGGCAGAGTGTGCTCAATGTTCCAAACGGCAGGCTCGGATCGAGAACGGTCGAAGCGTACCTCCATCACGATCGTTTCGAGCTTTACGATCTGGAAAACGATCCCGATGAGACGGAGAACCTCGCCGGGCAATCCGAATATGCCGACATGGTGGATGATTTCGCCGAAAAAATTCGTGAATTTCAGACACATACCGGGGATCCGTGGATTCACAAATGGGAGTATGAGTAGATTTGAGCCGCCGTTTGGCTGGACCGGTTCGGTGGCATTCGGAGAGATAGGCAGCAGACGTGAAACCATACCCGATGCATCGCGCGTTTTCGTATTTCTCGATATAATGACTCACCAAATATGCCTTTGAAGGTTAAATCGGCCGGGAGAGTGATTCTCAGATTCGTTACCGCGGTCCGCCGCGAGTTTGGTTGGGATCAATGCCTGGTCCGTGCAACGGGTCTTGCTTTTGCGTCGCTTCTCGCACTCGTCCCGTTGTCGGCTCTTCTTTTTTCGCTTTTCTCCGCTCTTGGTACTTTTCAGGAACTATTTCAAAACATCCAGACGTTTCTATTCAAGCTCCTCGTGCCCACCAGGCAGGAGGAGATCATGGAATATGTTCAGCGGTTCGTCGACAACACCCAAACGCTCGGCGTGGTCGGTCTGCTCACGTTTTTCGTAACATCGATGCTTCTGCTCGCCGCAATTCAAAGCACATTCAATGCGGTGTGGGGAACCGGAAGATCACCGGGTGCGCTGAAACGTTTTGCAACCTACGCTTCGGTCCTGATTGTCGGAAGCTTTTTGCTGAGTATCGGGCTGAATCTCGCCGGCGCCCTCAGATCGGTTGCGGCGGCCGTAGTTGAGGAAGCCGGAACGTCGTTCACACTTCTCCTCAATGTATTTCCGGTTATGTTCGTGTTTCTTGCGCTCCTCCTGTTACTGGTAATCGTGCCGAATTCCCGTGTAAATATTTCGAGCGCCCTTCTCGGCTCGTTCACCGGGGCGGTGCTGTGGGAAGGAGCGCGAGCGTTTTTCGTGGTCTGGACGAACTACGTGCTCAGACTTTCGGTCATCTACGGGTCGATCGCCGTCATACCGCTTTTTCTCATATGGATCTATGTGGGATGGGCTATCGTGCTCCTTTCGCTAGAAATTACCTACGTACATCAGTATCGTCGCTATCTGGTGGATGTATCGGAAGAGAATCCGAACTCGCCGGCAAATCGCGTACTACTCGGCGTCGAGGTGATAACCGAAATCGCTCGACGCTTCCACGACGGGGAACGGGCACCGACCGCTGAAGAGCTTGCACGTCGGTACTCGGTTCCCGTCCGGTCGGTTGCGGATTTCATCGAGGCTTTTAGAAAAACGGATCTACTCATCACGGTCGGACGCGACGGTCGAAGATATGTACCCGCACGCTCACTGGACAGAATCACCCTCGAGGAATCCATTCGTACGGTTTTCGGAACACCCGCCCGCGAAACGGAAAGCGACCGACAGGCACTCAAGCTCTTCCGGAATATCGTCGGGGCGGGCATCTCGGCCGTGCGGAACATTACTCTTCACGAATACATCGAAGAACGGATTGCCGGATCGTTCCGGCGTGCTCAACCGCCGGCGGCCGAATCAGGCCCGGAACAGGAAGATACGGGCGGTGCACGCGAGAGACGCACAAGCACCAAACGGCGCGCCACGGATTTCATACTTGAGGAGAATGATACTCAAACGGCGGGAGACGGCGACGAGCATAGAGCGATGAGGACCGAGCGGGAGCATGATACTGACGCGAAAGACAAGTACGGAGTCGG
>CAYLZA010000278.1:0-4861 GCA_964387575.1 uncultured Spirochaetales bacterium
CTGAAGCGATATTCCGAGATTATTCAATCCGTCTGTCCACGAAGGCTTTACGCGAAGCGCTTTTCTGAACTCGGATTCGGCCGCGGTTGCATCGCCGCTTTTTTCGTAGATGATTCCGAGGTTATATCGTAGTGTAGGATGTGAGCCGTCACGCTCGAGGCCGCGACGGTAAATCTCTGCGGCTTCGTTGTGACGACCGATTTGCTCGTACAACGTTCCAAGATTGTTGTATGCTCTGATAAAGTCCGGATCGAGCTCTATCGCCTTTTGATACCATGTAGTCGCTTCTTCATACTCAGAAGTCTGCTTGTAGATATTCGCGATATTGTAGCAGACGTCGGCTCGTTCAGGAGCCAGATCAAGTGCCTTCTTCGCAAAGCGCAACGCTTCATCGGTTTTTCCGCGCAGCTTGAAAACGACACTGAGATTGTTGAGCGCCTCCGGATTGTTCGGAGACGAGCGTACGGCGGAACGATACGCTTTCTCCGCATCGCCGTATCTGCCGAGCCTCGAATAGATATTCCCGAGGAGCAGGGCAAACGCCGAGCTCGAAGGATCTTCGGCAACCAGTTTTTTTGCCCGGGCAAGGGCCTTGTCGAAATCGCGTATTTTCAGGGCGGCCAAAGCCTGTTTATAAGTCTCCTGATTGGTCATCGGCGACGATATATACTCGACGGTCGTGAGGCTACCTCGCGCGAGAAAGCGCTCTCGTGCGGGGGATCGTTATTGTCGTACGCGACTATTGAAAAATAATACAATTTACCGTTTTCCAATCCTTCCAACGTGACCGATGAAACATTGCCGACATCGACGGGAGAGGCGCCGGTATCGCTGTCATCTCCGAAATAAACTCCCGGTCTGTCACCATAATATACCAAATAGCCTGCGATATCCTGATCGAGCGAACGTGACCATGAGAGAGATACGTTCTCGAATCCCGGCTTTGCCGTTATTCGTTCCGGTGGGTGCGGGGGTAAATCGGGTTCATAATAAAAGGAAATACTGTGAACAACCGGCGTATTCATCCCGCTCCCGTCGGGAAGAAGCTCCGCGCGAAGCTGCAGATACCGGCCGCGCCGGTCGGTCTCGATTCCGGTTTCCGGATTATATGGTCGCCACTGTGCCGCTACCTCGGATATCGAATCGAGCGCATCCCCGATCCTGTAGTAAAACGAAACTGCCGTATTCCCAGGTGACTCGTAGTCCACTTCGATTCGATGCAGGATCGAATTGGTGTATTCCAGATCGAAGACACGGCTGGTAACTGAACCGGCGTATCGACGAAAACGTTGAACAAACGGATTATCGACAAACGACTCTGAAATCCGAAGCTCATCGAGAAAGCCGGTTATTCCGTTTCCTATCAATAACCTGTTTTGCGAGCCATTACCCGTGAATGCGCTGAATACCGTGCTTTCTTCATGACCGCTCGGAGTTGCGTGGGTAATCCCGACAATACGGCCGTCGCGAAGATACTCGATGAGCCCTGTTCCGCTTTCGTACCTGAGCAGATGATGATGCCATTTTCTCGGTACGAGCTTTTCCGGACTCTTCATCTCGAAATACCGTACGGGAGTGTCGTCGCGGGTAAAGAAATTCTCGAAGCTCCACACCAGGGAGCGATTCCGAATCCCAATTCTTACCGATTTTATTATCGAACCGTCTTCCCGGAGATCCGATCCGCGCCACTCGAACAATGTAGCACCGTCGTCGAGAATCGCCGGATAGAGCCAGAATTCCATCGTTAGATCCGACCAGACACGATTCGACGAAAATGCGGCACCTGTCGACGGTTTCAGCACGAGGCCTTCGGTTTCGCCGCGAAAAACCGCACCGCCGTCTCCAAATCGTGCCGCCTGCCGATGAATCTCGGCGTTGAAAACATCCGCGCGATACGTCCCTGTCGCGTCGCGGACCGGAATACCATCGAAGTGAAGCAGCAGATCGGTCTCGGACGAAGGCTCATATGAGCCGTCGGCAAGCGCGATATCGTAATATCCGTGTTTCCCCGACTGGAGAACGACCCGTTCGATTCTGCGCAGATCCCTCCATCCATCTTCTCGTCCGAGCACGATCGTTTTCGTTTCTCCGATACACAGTGTGGTGGTTAGCAAAAAGAGGAGGAAACAGGTACGAATTTTCTTTTTCACACTACCTATGTACACTATACGATAGATTATCGGCAACAATCGACATGATGAAATGAACGATTCGAAGCTACAGAAGCACATTCGCGACTTTCCGAACAAACCGGGCGTCTATCTCATGAAGGACGGCGATGGCGTCATCCTCTATATCGGTAAGGCGGTCGATCTCAAAAAGCGGGTATCTTCGTACTTCAGACGAAACAAGGATCCGAAAACGCGTGTCCTCGTTCCTCAGATCGATGATATCGATCACATAACCACGCACAGCGAGTTCGAAGCGCTTCTGCTCGAGAACACACTCATAAAGAAATGGAAGCCACGCTATAATATCAATCTCAAAGACGGAAAATCATACCCGGTCATTCGAATTACCAACGAAGCGTTTCCGCGGGTGTTTCGAACACGTCGAATAATCGAGGATGGGTCCGAGTATTACGGGCCATATCCGAATGTCCACGCCCTCGACAAGTATCTCGAGGTTATAGAAAAGCACTTTCCCTTGCGAAAATGCAGAGGACCGTTGAAGAAACGGGAATTTCCGTGTTTCTACTACCATATTCATCGATGTGCGGCACCGTGTGTTGGAAAGGTTTCGCGGGAGGAGTATCAGGAGAACGTCGACAGAATTCGAACGCTGCTTTCAGGGAGCACAACCGAGCTGATAGAAGATCTGAAAGGAAAGATGAATGAGGCCGTCGCCGATCTCCGGTTCGAAGCGGCTGCGGAGTATCGTGATGCGATTGCTGCGGTTGAAGAGATAGCGTCCGAGCAGGAGGTAGTCGACTTCAACCAGGACACGCGGGACTACATCGCCGTCGCCGAACGTGAAGGGGGATGCTGTTTCGCGGTTTTTCAGATGAGAACCGGAAAACTCGTCGGTCGCGAGCTCTACCGCTCGGATCACTGCGCAGATGTGGAGGATTCGTTTCATCAATTCGTTCTCCAGTACTACGCCGACGACGAGGTGTTACCGGAACGGCTCTATGTTCAGGCACCGGCAAATGTGCAGTTGATTTCGCAGTATTTTTCCGAGGAACGCGGTGCAGACACGGTTGTCGAGATTCCATCGGATTCGAGAAATGCATCGATTCTCAAGCTCGCTCGAGACAACGCATTCGAGGATCTGCTCAAAGGGAACGGAAGAACTGTTTCCGGACTCGAAGAGCTTCGTATCGCGCTCGAGCTCGAAAAAGTTCCGGTACGGATAGAAGGATTCGACATCAGCCATCTCTCCGGAAAGCACACCGTCGCCTCGATGGTCTCCTTCAAGAACGGAACGCCCGATAAAGAGAACTATCGACGGTTTCATATCAGAGGGCTAAACGGAAAGGTCGACGATTATGAAGCTATGCGGGAGGTCATTGCGCGACGCTACACTCGAGTTATGAATGAACGAATGGACGCGCCCGATCTCGTACTCGTCGATGGAGGACGCGGACAGGTACGTGCGGCATCCGAAATACTATCGGCCCTGGGTTTGGAATCCGTTCCGCTTGCGGGGCTGGCAAAAAGGGAGGAGGAGATATTTCTTCCCCGGCGAAGCGATCCGCTCAGGCTTCCCCAATCTTCGGATGCGCTCAAGATCCTCCAACGCGTTCGTGACGAGTCGCACCGATTCGCCACTTCGTTCAACACACAGCTCAGAAAAAAGGATGTGAAGCTCACGATTCTCGAAGAAATACCGGGAATCGGACCGAAACGGGCGGCGGCGATCACGCGGAGCCTCGGTTCGCTCGAAGATATTGCAACCGCATCACCGGAAAAGATTGCCGAAGTCGCAGGAGTAACCAGCGAAAAGGCGGAAGAGATCGTCCGGCACATACGACACGTAACGATCAAGACAAAATAGCGTCTGGTATGACGCGCCGCTATCACATTGAGACGGATCGACTCCGGGATACGGTCAGTCGATTTCGCCGTTTTTCAGTCCCGTCAGAAGCGGTTCCGGACGTTCGGTTTTGGCCGCTATGTCGATGTATCGCATAGCACGCGACGATTCATCAAAAGCGAGCATGGTTTCGAGCACGTGAAGTGCAAGCCTTCCCGACGCACGGGAGGGTCGTCCGTTCTGTATTGCCGATGCCATATCGGCCAGTCCCAGCCCCCGGGAGTTCTCACAGTATCCAAATGCGTAAACAGGGATTTCGCGGCTCGATTCGTCGCCGTCTCTAAACAGCATAATCGGTCCGCCGAAGGTATTCGGGTCGGGGACGGAAATCGATCCCTGGGTCCCGTGTATCTCGATTCTCGGCAAAGTGTGATTCCAGATATCGAAACTCATAATAATCGTTCCTACGGCGCCGTTTTCAAACTCGATCACACCGGTTTGATGGGTCGACACGTCGACGGCTATACGCTCTCCCATTCGAGCTTCGCTCGTGGCAATCCGTTCCTCGAACGCCCGCGAGGTGTGTCCCACGACTCGTTTGGCCGGTCCGATGAGGTTTACCAGCGTGGTTATATAGTACGGTCCCATATCGAGCATCGGCCCGCCACCGGACTGATAGTAAAAGGCTGGATCCGGGTGCCAGCTTTCGTGTCCGTGTCCCGCCATAAACGCAGTTGCCGAGACGGGAGTTCCGATGATTCCCTCATCGATGATTTTTCTGCATGTTTGCCCGCCTCCACCGAGGAATGTATCCGGTGCACAACCAAGATAAAGCCCTCGGGACTCGGCGAGCTCCACCACCCGTCGCCCCGCTTCGAGATCAACC
>CAYLZA010000279.1:0-4859 GCA_964387575.1 uncultured Spirochaetales bacterium
CGACAAACGCTCGCGCCGTGTCGACAATGTGAGTCCCCATATCCATCAAAATGAACCGAGGAGCTTTTGCAAGTGCAGGCTGCATTTCGAAGACGGGAAAGCTGCTGAGATACGAAATTCGAGCGCGGACCGCACGTCCGACGGGGTGTTCTCTATACCAATTGAGAAAACTGCGTATCGGGTTTTGCCGCTTCCAACTGTCGTGAATCAGCAGACGAACCCCTGCCGTTCGGCACGCATCGACCATTTCATTGCATTCGCTCATCGAGGAAGCCATCGGTTTCTGACAGATAACATGCTTTCCCCCGCGCGCTGCGGCCAACGTTAAGGGGTGATGCGAAGCTTCGGAGGTAATGATATCGACGATATCTACGTCTTTTCGGGCTGCGAGCGCTTCGGCGGTGGGAGCGACGGTTGGGATATGCATCTCTTTTGATAGACTCCCCGCACGGGCGATCGTACGGTTTGTGATTGCCGTAACCTCTATCCCGAGTTGCTGCCACGCTGCGATCTGATATTTCGCCCAGAATCCGGCGCCTATGACGCCTATGCGTAGTTCGCTCTTCATTAAACTGCCTCCATCCATACGTACGAGCGTGGTGCGATCTCAAACGCTTCGGAATCAGTGACAATACGAACCATCCTGCGGCGCCATTCGAAAGCGCTCGATTGAAGCGGGTGCTCCGATGCTCTTATTTCTCGTATCGTCCACCGGTAAGGACGATTCTTTTGTGTACTTCCATCGGGGCGAACGCGTTCCGCCCGTTTTGCAAGCTGCGTCAAGGATGTCGAAATCGTATCGGTTCCGAGGTTCGCCGCAGCTGCAATACTCATCCCCGGAGGATCAGCAAAGGCTGCATAGAGGCGCTCACCGGATACACTTCGCGGTGGAAGGAGAACGGTGATAGCGATTCCCGACAGTATGCCGAGATCTCTGAGAACCTGGGCCGCGGGAATGAGCTCGTCGTCTTGAACTATGCCATGTTCGCCGTGGGTGTCAAACAACGCAAGTCGGAAGACTCCACCGGCAGCTGCCTCACAGATAAGCGCAAACGACCAGGCTGCGGCGAAACCGGTCTCAAGACGCGAATCATGGAGCTTTGTCTTCTCGCAGTGCGTGCGATCGCCGGCGGCCGGATTGAAATGCGGAGTCATTTCGGCAAGGCCTATCACTAATTGATTATCGGGATAGAGCTCCCGCGCGAAGCGCAGCGTGTCGCGGAAACCGATAAGATTATCGATTACGATTTCGTCTACGCGGTCGTGGACCTGCGGGGAAAAAGTATAGATTACCTCGTCGTCGGGCGACACTTTTGGTCGTGCACGGTTGAGCTCCGCAAAGGCGCCGTCGGTTCCAATCAAGCGGACCAGCCTCGTACTCGCTGTTGGTCGAGCTTCTCGGGCCGGAGTGCGCGGTATCGGGGCATCACGCGTCACACCGGAGACCGGGTCGACCCGGCACCACGACTGTACGAGCTGCAGCAAATCAACATCGACGATTTCGCTGTCCGACCAAAGATACAGATCGACCGCCTCACGGATCTGGGGCGCCAATCTCATACTCTCGTTTACGCCTTCGTCATCCACGTCGAGTCTTATATAAGACGGTTGAAACACCGATATTGACTCCAGCTCTTTTTGATTAGTTGCCGTTAGACGTGAACCGATTCCTGGAAGCGTACAGTTTACGGGGCGTGCACGCGCTTTTTGTGGACACTGCGGCCGCGCGTCCGGCGTCGTGGACTGCGCTATGGTGGGGCCTGAGCGTGAGAAGGCTGATTCAGGAGTACCGTTGCTGTCGGGTGCACGGGCGATATCTATTGAAACCTCGATTCTCTGGTCGATCCGTTCTCCCGCGTGAACCGTTACGGGAAACGGCAAAGAGAGCGGCGTGCAATATACCTTGTAGGTAAAATCACCCCAGTTGCGCTGATCCTCCATCTCGAATACGTCGCCTGAGAACCGTACCTCCACGCAGTGTCTGCCGGTATGAAAGGTCAATGCGGAGATATCCATTGCAGGTTGGTGCGGCGAAATCGAAACGGGAAATGCTCCGCCTTCGCAGACGCCGTCGCTGTGCTCTACGGTGAGATCCTCCCCTGCGAGTGTTGCCGGAATCAACAGATACAGACCGAACCTGTTCCTGATGAACTGCCGCTCAGCGACCGAGCTAAACGTGCATGATACAGACGAATCGGCGATGTGTACTTCGAGCGCTGCACTCAGATCGTATCCCGCACGCCGGTAATCGAAGTCGAATATGTAGTGTTGTTCCGAAATCCCGTCAACTTTACAGGTCGTGTTCCGTTCTTCCACGAGGCGGACTAACGGCATCGGAGTACCCCATGCTACATCCCGGAGCGCAGCCGTTAGCCGGTAGAGTATGCAGGTATCATTTCGATAAAGAGGACCGATAAATCCGTCTTCTTTATTAACGAAAACCTCGGTATCGCCGAAATGCAAATCGACTTTTGTCATTTGTACAAATCTTAGGACGTCCGACGTCTTATGTCAATTCCGAGATTGCAATCTCCGGCACATCTGAGTCGTGCACGCCGGGGGTGCATCGCTTAGTAAATATTCGAGAATGGTCAAACGCGGCGGCCAATCGGCTTTTCGGCTCTGTTGATTCACCACCGCCGCACGCGTACAATCCGCACACGTGCGGTATGAAATACGCATCAAAGAGAGCTGAAGGAGGAATTACACATGGGTGACGAAAGATCCCGACAACTATGTACCCGCAGTGAGCTCGAGTCGGTCGAAAACCCTCCAGGAATATTCCGGAGGACAATGGCGTATAACGATCAAACGATGGTTTGTCATTTCACGATGAAGAAAGGCGCCGAGATCCCGCTGCACAATCATGAGGCGGCACAGAACGGGTATATCATAAGCGGCAAAGTACGGTTCAAGAAAAAGGAAGGCGACGGATTCATCGCCGAGCCCGGTACCGGTTATGCGTTCGCCCCATGGGAATATCACGGAGCCGAAGTGCTCGAAGATGCGGAGGTTATCGAGTGTTTTGCGCCGATGCGTCCGGAATACGCCGATAATTGACGCAGTCGAGGCGCCGGTCGCCGACCGCGCCGCCGAGAATTACTGCGGCGTGAACCGATACCGGTAGATGTGTGATTGCTCTTCCACGTCACGGGAGCGCACGAGGCGGGTGAGGTAAATCTCGAAGTCCAGTGTTTCCCGGTCTTCTATCACGTGAAAATTGGAGAGCTGGAGCACCTCCGAATCACCCTCTCGTCGATTGTCGATTTCCACGAGGCTCGATTCGATTACTCCCATCCGCTCCTCGTCGATTTCGCCGATGTACAGCGGATAGCGGGGAGAGTTTCTCGATGGGGGATCGGGAGTAATGTTTGCTATCCAGTAGAGCGTGCCGGTTTTCGTCGATCGGATGAAACGATGAATGCTCGAGGGTGAGTAAAACCGCTTTCCCGATGCGTATCTGAGCTCTTCCACCGGGTGGATCGTCTTCCCCTCGTCGTCGGACCAGGTCATCCATTTTCGCCCGGCTGTAGTCGGCGTGTCGCTCCCGCGGCAGACGATGAGGATTTTCCCGTCATTGAGAACCGTCGCGTCAGGTTCGAGGAGCCCGCGGGAAGAAATAGTGTCCGAGACATAACGGAAGCTCGACGGGAGCCAGGTAGTGTCGTTCAGCGAGCGTCGCATAAGCACCACACCGCCTTTGGTCAACCCCGCATGCTCGCCACGGTTGCGGCACACCATCGGGAAATATGCGTTGCCGTTTGCATCGAACGATACGCTTTGCCCCCGGTATGCGCGATTGTTGTACAGAAACTCCTCGTCGAACGGATTCTCCGGATCGAACGAGCTTCCTTCCTCGTAGCGAAGCATCTCGGGCTCATTGTCATCAATCGATATAAACACATGATCCTGAAGCGGATGCTCGTGAGTTTTCCAGTCGAACGTGTACAGCTCGTTTCCCGGCCACGTTCGCGTCATGAAAACGCGAAAGGTCCTTCCGTTTACCTCATCGATATTCCACCGTCCGGGAGCTGCACATTTATGTCTTCGAGGGTTTCGACCGTCGGCCATGTCCGTCCGTTGTCGGGCGAAATACGCCGTTTCCAGTTGCGGTAGTCGTCGGACGCGGCGCTGGTTTTGAGGATTTCCTCGCGGGTCGTGTCGATTTCGACGGGTCCGTCACCCGACGATGTAGGATTGTGTGCAGGACCGGTGTAGCTTACGGCTGCGATCATCCGCGTAACACCGGGCTCTTCCGATCTTAGGTAAAGCTCTTTCTCCAACATGTTCGTCTGCCTTAGCGGTTCTCCGGGACCTGCGGCATCCCGATGGGATCTCGGGGCCGGTTATCGGTCGCCTTACCGGGTCGACTGCGCGGCCCCTCCCTGGTCTTTTTGCTCCGACAGTGCATCGAAGGCCTTTCGGATTTCCCGTCGTGCTCGCTCCTCCTCGGGAAGTGATGTCGAGAGCATCGACACATCATCGAGTATCTCTTCGAGACGATGATCGTAGCGACGCGAAAACTCCTCATCCTCGGGGAAAAGAGCTCCGTGCTCGTCGACGGCTCTGAAGTAGACCGCCGCCGCCGCAGCTTCGGCGATTTTGTCGACCGGAAGCGCATGGCGCACCCCCGACAGAATCGCACCGATTATTCGATCGTCTTTTGCGAGCTTCCGCGGCAGATCGCGTCCGACCCGAAACACCGTATCTCTGAGCGATTTGTTTCTGAACCGTTGAAGCAGATCATCGGCGTGCAGCTGCAGATCATCGTGCGGAAGATCCATCGGATATTCGGCGTGGAGCGCGCCGGCGGACTGCATCATACACGCCCGGACATCATGCAGAATTTTCTCGTTGTC
>CAYLZA010000280.1:0-4836 GCA_964387575.1 uncultured Spirochaetales bacterium
TCGCTCAGTTGGTTTTCCGCGTCCCGGTAGGTTTCCGTGCAGTGAAACGCGATCGCCCAATAAACGGGAATCTCCTCCCAAAGCAGAATACCTTCCTCGTCGGCTATTTTTGCGGGAATACGGGAGTGGGGATAATGCGCAAGCCTCACAAAGTTGACACCGAGCTCACGGACGATTTGAAATATCTCACGAATCTCCGCTTCTGTTACAGTTTTTCCTCCGAAAACGCTTTCTTCGTGAAACGCGACTCCTTTTAGAAAAACAGGTTTTCCATTGAGAAGGATATCGGTGTTTTGTATCCGTAATTCCTTGAATCCGATGCGATCGTGCACCATATGGGTGCCAAAACACAGCTCTATGTCGTAAAGTTTCGGATTCGACGGGGACCAGAGGTCGGGAGCGACATCAAGCTCAATAGAGCCGTGTCCGTCGACGATAGGTATTTGGGATTTCACCCGGAGCTCATCGATTTTGAGCTCAGCCGTATCGGTGAGCTTCTTTTCTCCGTTTGTTGATTCCACGGATATATCGGCACGTATCGTTTGAAATTCACTTCCCGGGATCAACCGAATGTAGTAATCGCGGATGAATGACGCCGGTAGCCGGATTAATCCGATATCTCGATAAAGCCCTCCGTAGTTGAACCAATCCGTGTGATCCGGCGGAACGGAGGTTTTCGAGCACGTATTGTCTACAGCGACAATAATGCGGTTATCGTCGTTCAGGAAATCGGTTATTTCTACGCTGAACGGTGTGGAGCCGCCTTTGTGCGTACCTACATGATTACCGTTCAGAAAAATACGCGCAAGCCCGGTAACGCCCTCGAACTGTAGAAATACGTGGGACTCACCTCTGTTGCGATATGTGAATCGGCGTGTATAGACTGCATTTCCCTCATAAAAGAAATGCACCTCTTTTTTGAGATTCCAACAGGAAGGAACATGTACTGTATCCCATCGATTAAAATTGAAATCAACCGGAAGTGGATTTCCTCGCCCATCGAAGTACGTCTCTTCGAACCAACGATCACGAAAGCATCGATTGTATCGGTCTACCGAAAATCGCCATTGTCCGTTTATCAATTCCCCATCCCGGGCAGAACAGGGCAATAAGGTTGAATAGTCTGCAATATGCATATCAAACTCATCAAGATATGCTTCATTGTGAATATCCGATGAAAAATTCGTCGGTTTCGGATTCACGCATGCTCCTCGTTGTGGATATATGCCGAAAATGCCGTTGCAAAAGTGCTTCGTCTTCATTATGATGCATTGATTGAAACGTTTCAATAGCTAATTGTCCGGGGAGCTGAAATGAGAGTGGTTTTTCTCGGGACCGGTGCGGCGGAAGGTGTTCCGGCGGCATATTGCGGATGTGAAGCGTGTAACGGTGCGCGTATGCGAGGCGGAAAAGATATCAAGACAAGATCTTCACTCCGGCTGGGGGATCAATATCAAATAGATATTTCTCCGGATCTTTACTGGCAAATGATCAAAAGCAATCTCACAATGAGTGACGTCCAACACGTTCTCATTAGCCATACGCACGGCGATCATCTGTCTTTAACGGGTCTAACCGATAAAACGATGGCAAAAGATACGTGTGAATCGCCTCTGCAGATCTATCTAAGCAGACCCGGTGGTGAATTCCTTGATGGAATCCTGGACGCTTACGGGTTTTCGGGAGATATACGTAAGCATGATCTATTCCAAATACACCTGCTCGAGTATTTCGGAGAATACAGGATCGGTGAGTTGTTGGTAGAAACCCTCAAAGGAAATCACACAACCCGCGCGGCGAACGAATATGCGATAAACTATTTGATTACCATCAAATCCGGCCGGAAGCTGCTCTATGCTCTTGATACCGGATACTACAACGATGAGACATGGGAGTATCTGCGCGGCAGAAAGGTCGATGTTCTCATTATGGATTGCACTTTTGCGGGACGAACCGACAGAGGCGATTTTGCCGCCGGGCACCTTGCGATAGACAGTTTTCTGAGGATGCTTGAACGGATGAAACATATAGGTTTTGTAAATGAAAAAACGAATATATACGCCACACATTTCAATCCGCATCAGGGATTGACTCACGATGATATAGAGACCGCCTTCAATAACACGGACTTTTCCGTTACGGTGGCGTATGACGGTCTGAAATTTTCGATATAGTCGCTCACAACGCTTCTCTGCGTAATCTCCGGGCGGGTGAGCTGATCCAGGGAAAAACATATGGCTTTTATGAAGAAACAACGTGAGCTTCAGAGTCTGATTTTAGAATACAATAATCAGATAATGACCTGCGTGAAAGAAACCCAAAAGACAATCTCGGATTACAGCGTTTCCAGTGATAGGGAAGTTCTGTCGGGAGGATTCGAACACGTCTATAAAGCAGAAGGTCGTGCCGACGATATTCGACGAGATATCGAATATATCATGTACTCGAAGGCGCTCTTTCGTGAATCTCGAGGCGATATTATGGGACTTATCGAAACAATGGACAAGGTTCCGAACCAGGCGGAATCTGCGGTTAGAATGATATTGAATCAACATGTTCCACTGCCTGACGATTTAATTCCGGGAATCAGGGAGATGATCGAAATCAGCGTCAAATGTGTGGAAGCCGTCGTCGATGCCGTCAACGGCTTGTTCAGCGATTTTCACAATGCAGCGACGTATGCAGGAAAGGTCGACCAGATGGAGAGCGATGTAGATCATATGGAAGAGCGTTTGATCAACACTATTTTCTCGGGCAATCACGAGGGATATATCAAGATCCTGCTTCGCGATCTGGTGCGTAAGCTGGCGAGTATCAGTGATCGTGCCGAGAATGTCGGAGACCGTGTTCGAATTATCGTAGCCAAGAGAAGCATATGATACCGGTGCTTCTCGGAGGAATCTATCTCGGATGGGCGCTCGGCTCCAACGACGCGGCCAACGTTTTCGGGACGGCGGTGGCGTGCCGTGTCATTCCGTTCAGACGGGCTGCATTCCTGTGCGCCGTCGCGGTAATAGTCGGGGCGTATCTTCAGGGAGAACGGGGGATTCAGACGCTCAGCGAGCTGACAAGCCAAACGACGGGAACTCTTCTCATTGTTTCTGTTTCAGCGGCCGTTGTAGTGACGATCATGACGTTTCTCAGGCTTCCGATAAGCACATCGCAAGCGGTGGTCGGGGCGATTACGGGAATCGGTATTGTTAACCGCAACATGCAATGGGATTTGATGGTCAAAGTCGTGATGAGCTGGATTTCCACACCCCTCGGGGCGATGCTGTTTGCGATGATATTCTACCGACTGCTGAAAGTCATATTCCGGTATATTCCAATGGGAATACTGACTCGTGACAATCTACTCCTCAGCGGATTGGTCGTTGTGGGGATTTACGGTTCTTACGCGCTGGGAGCGAACAATGTTGCCAATGTAACAGGAATATACTCGGGACAAATCCCTGGGCTTACGGATTCTCACCTTGCTTTAATCGGCGGGGGCGCTATCGCGTTTGGTGTTATCACATTCGGGAAACGTGTAATGTTGGCCGTCGGTTCGTCGATCGTGTTGCTCAACGCGCAGACTGCCTTTGTTGCCGTTCTTTCTATGGCCGTGACGGTGCATATATTTGCGCTCATCGGAGTTCCGGTAAGCACGAGCCAGGGAATCGTCGGGAGTGTTATCGGTATCGGTATAATGCACGGAGCGCACACGGTCAAGTTCAAAACTGTTAGAAATATCGGTATCGGTTGGGTGCTGACTCCTCTCTCCGCTCTTATTCTTTCCGCTGCGGGGTATGCTTTATTCGGACAATCGATATGACGATCTACGTTTTTAACGACATACATTTTGATATTGGCGATGAACCGCACTATCCGGCTACGAGGCACGTACTGCCGGCGTTTTGGAAGCTATTGGAGCAAAAGAAACACGACATTGATCTCGCCGTCCTTTGTGGCGACTTAACCGTGAGAGGTCCGGCGGACCGCACTGAGTTGCAGGAGTTCAAGGAGCGGATGGACGGAACCGGTATCCCCTATATGGCACTGCCGGGGAATCACGATCTTGCCCCGCATCGCGGATTCGCGGCACGATACCCGGGGATGGAAGACTACGAGGAACTGCCGCTTGAACTGACCAATTACGGGAACGTCTTCGGCGTCCAGGGGCTGCGAAGCATGATTTCCAACGATTCGGTCACGATTGTTGGATTCGGTATTCGCGATGAAGATCCGGACAATCAGTTGGTCTGGCTCGAAACCCAACTCAGATGCCCGGGTGCGAAGCTCGTGTTCTGTCACTATCCCCTGGTTCCGGCAAGAGACGGCGGATTCTGCAAATCCTGGGAGTACAAGCGAGTCGGTACCGTAATTCCGAGATTGAAATCACTCATCTCCGATCCTGATCATGGCGTAAAGGCGTATTTCTGCGGCCATATCCACATAAACAGCAAACGAAAGCTGGGGAACACTACGTATCAGGTGGTTAACGGCGCAACTGGTCTGTCGACGGTGTGCTACAAGCGTATAGATATATCCGATCAAACGATCGAGGTAAGAACGATGAGGATTCCCGGTTACGAACGCCTGTACGGAAAAATCATGAATCCGGATAGATCAATTGACCGACTTCATCCCGACAAAGAAAGCTATCATTGGGGAAACGAAGAGGAACGGAATTTTCGAATCAATATACCACCGGATCGTGGATAAACGAACGGAGCGGTGCTCCATGAAATCTCCATACTATTCCAATCGTTATTCGCGGATTTCGTGGTTCAGCTATTCCGAATGTGACGCGCCGGGACAGCGATCGTACATTCCACATCAATCGCCTCGCGAGAA
>CAYLZA010000281.1:0-4817 GCA_964387575.1 uncultured Spirochaetales bacterium
GATCGGCAGAGCGGGAGATGACCGAGCGTGCTTCGTTGGTGGACGGTGAGGTATTTATAGCGGCCGGTGACGCAATATGCCGATACTACCTCCTGCCGCATCTGGAACGTTTTCATGCGGCCTACCCGGGCATCAAGCTTCGAATCACAAATCGAACGTCGAATGAAACACTCGATCTGTTGAGCTCGGGTACCGTCGATCTCGGTATAGTAAATATGCCCTGCACTCGAGCCGGAATCACCGTCGAGCCGGTAACGCCGATAACCGATTGTTTTGTCGCCGGGGAAAAAATCGCCGACGAGCTCGGTCTCAATTCCGTTACCGGAGATAGAAGAAACGGCGAAAACTCGATTACATATGACCAGCTAACCCGATTGCCGTTGTTGATGCTCGAACGAGGGACCCGGACGAGGAGTTTTCTCGACAGTTGTTTTTCGGATAAAGGGATCGAGCTTCGACCCGAGTTCGAGCTCGGGAGTGTGGATGTTCTCGTGCAATTCGCGCGGATCGGACTCGGTGTATCCGCGGTAATACGAGAGTTTCTGCCTGAATCCGCCGATTCCGACGGGGTATTCGAGATCCCGCTTACGCCGCCGATACCGTCTCGATCCATCGGTGTGGCCTATAGAGCTCCCCTTTCCGCCGCGACGCAGGTGCTGTATGAGTTATTGAGGAAATCCAGAGATGCGCTTGACGAGGATCACTATTCTCCTATTTGATAAAAAGGGCGTTTCCGGCAATCTGAGGATCCGCAGTAAGATGTACGTTGAGCTTCCTGAAACCGGCTTCGTCGCCCTGCGCGGGTATATGGCTGAGATGAGCATCGCATTGCGAGAGCACTTTGAGCGTATCGAGTGCCGCCTGTGCTGCGGGATTGGTCGTTGCACTGATACTCAGCGCAACAAGCGTTTCCTCGAGATCGAGACTCACTTCCGCGCCGGTAAGCACGTCTTTTTTGAGTCTGCCCACCGACTCGACGATCGATTCGGGGAGTAGATGAATCGAGTCTGGAAGCCCTGCAAGATGCTTGATCGCATTGAGAACCAACGCCGATGATGCGTGAAAAAGCGGCGAATTCTTACCTGAGACGATTGTGCCCTCCGGAAGCTCCATAGCTGCGCCGCAGTACACGCCGTTGTGACCCTTGCCGGATGTTTCGGCTTCCGCCGCTGCCTTTCGGGCAGGCGCGACCACGCGACGGTCTGCATCCGAAAGACCAAGATCTTCCATAATGAGACTCACCCGATCTACCGTCTCTGCTTCGGTGACACCGAGCAGGTACTCGCATCGATATCGAAAGGAGCGACGTAATATTTCCTGTTCGGCGGCATTTCGAACCGCCTCATCGTTGACGATGCCGAATCCTGCTCGATTTACTCCCATATCGGTCGGAGATTTGTAAAACGAATCGGTTCCGGTAATCCTCTCTATGATGCGCTTGAGTACCGGAAACGCATCTACGTCTCGATTATAATTAACGGTTTTCTCGTTATACGCTTCGAGATGGTAATGATCGATCACATTGAAATCGCCGATATCGGCGGTCGCCGCTTCATAAGCGACGTTTACCGGATGCTTGAGTGGAAGATTCCAGATTGGGAAGGTCTCGAACTTCGCATAGCCCGAATCGAGACCGCTCTGATGATCGTGATAGAGTTGTGATAGACATGTTGCGAGCTTACCGCTGTTCGGTCCGGGGGCGGTAACGATTACGACGGGACGTTCGGTTGGGACGTATTCATTTGCCCCGTACCCGACATCGCTTACGACCGTTTCTATGTCGGTCGGATATCCGCGGGTAAATGAATGAGTATAGACGCGGACCCCCTGCCGTTGGAGAAGCCGTTTGAACTGTTCGGCGCCAGGTTGATTCTGGAAACGAGTTATAACTACGCCCGCCAGGTGAACGCCGTGTTGCCGAAGCTCATCGATTATCTTCAATGTGTTCTGATCGTAGGTGATACCGAAATCGGCCCTAATCTTCTTTCGTTCGATGTCACCCGCGAATATGCACACGATTACGTCCGCCCGATCACGAAATTTCTCAATAAGCCTGATTTTCACATTCGGATCAAATCCGGGAAGAACACGTGATGCGTGATAGTCGTAGAGCAGTTTCCCGCCGAACTCCAGATAGAGCTTGCTATCGAATTGATTCATCCGTTCTTCGATTGCCGCTTCTTGCTCGGCAAGATACTTTTCGTTGTCGAATCCTTTCTTCATGACTATGAACCGAGAGTAATACGGCTGCGAATAAAATAATAGACTGGGGCACGCCTCGCGTCCCTGGTTGTACCTGCACCATTCGCTCGACGGATCGCATGGAATGATTCGCTCGAATCTTTTATACTCCGGGGATGAGGTAATCATGGAACAGAACATACTCGTATTAGCAACATCATTTCTCGACGAATTTCTTACAATCGATCCTTCGGAAAAAAGCGGAAGCAAGGTGCTCGAGGATCTCAAAGACCATCATGGAGCTAAGGTCACCTACCGGTGTGATCGTGACCCATCGCGGGAGCTTACACCGGAAGAGCTGGAGGGGATTACCGCGGTAATAGCCGACCTCGAGCGGTATGACAAGGATCTGCTGGCGAAAGTCGGTATCGGTAAGGGTGGGGCGCTACAGCTTATAGCTCGCTATGGAGTTGGAGTAGACAGCGTCGACGTCGAGGCAGCGACGGAGACGGGGGTTATCGTGGCGAATACTCCCGGTGCAAACTCGAATGCTACTGCCGAATGGAGCGTCGCAACGATCCTCTCGGTGTGCGGAAGACGAAGCGTCCATCATGCCCGAGCTTCTCAGGGGCAGCGGAAAATCGGCCCTTCCAGGCTCGATGTAAGTGGGAAAACGATCGGTGTCGTCGGGACCGGGGCTATCGGTAGAATCGTCACTCAACTGCTTTCAGGTTTCAACGTCGATGTATTAGCCCATGATATTTATCCTGATCAGAAATGGGCCGATGAGGCAGGGGTGAGATATGTCGAGCTCGAGGAGCTACTCAAGAAAAGCGACATCATCACGCTTCATGCGGCTTCCAACAGCTGCATAATCGGTCGTGACGAATTGGCGCTTCTGAAGAAATCGGCGGCGCTCATAAACTGCGCGCGAGCAGTACTTGTCGATAATAAAGCGGCGTGGGAGGCGGTTCGAGACGGCCGTATCTGGGGATACGGACTCGATGAGGTCTGGCCATTGCCGGATTGCGACGTCGAGGGGCTCAATATCATAACGAGTCCACACGTCGGCTCGGACAGTGAGGAAGGGAAAGCGAATATGCAACAAATGTCGGCTCAGGCCGTTGCGGATTTTGTTACCGGAGATTGCCCGAAACACATCGTCAATCCCGACGTATTCAAGACATAAGCGGGTAAACCGTCTATATTTGTAAGCGATACCCCGTTCGGCCGCTTTTGAGCGGCCGAACATATCAGCTTTACGCCTGAGCTATAGAATCACCTCTTTTCCGGTCTCGTTCGATTCATAGATCGCCATGAGTGTTTTTAAAACGGCGAATCCATCTGCGGCGGTTGTGCCGCGAGCCTGTTCGGAGGCGTCCCCGGTGATGCAGTCGAGAAAATGGGCAAGCTCATCTCGATATCCGAGATTATAAAACTCGTCGACTGCGGGACGTGTCCAACCGTGCGTAAAATCAGCCTTTTCTACGGCGTATGCATATCCTTTTCGAGAGTATACCTGCAGTGGGCTTCCGAAGGTCAGATCGACCTTGATGACTCCGTCCGATCCATAAAACTCTATTTTATCGTCCATCCCGCCGGTTGTGATGTAGTTCGCTTCCACGGTAGCCTGTCTATTGCCGGCGAATGTAAGCATTCCGATGCCCCAGTCCTCGGTTTCGAGTTTTTTGTGAACCATGTTGTTCTCTCCGCCGCCGGAGCATTTTCCAATAACCGATTTCGGTGTACCGAGTATAGTGTGGAAGAAGCTTATCGGATGAATGCCGAGATGTATCATTGCACCACCACCGCAAAACTTCCTGGTTTGCGCGAACGGTGAATGCGAACCGTTATGGCATTCCTTCCCAGTGCAATAGTGAAGCTCTCCGATGCCACCCTCTTCGACAATGCTGCGCGCACGAACCAGCGCCGGTGCGAACAACCAATCCTCGGCATAGAAATAGTTGAGCCCGGATTTCCGTTGTATCTCGAGAAGTCGCTCCGCGTCCTCCATGGTCGTGGCAAACGGTTTTTCACTTATAACGTGTTTATTGTTTTCGAGTGCCGCTATAGCCGCCTCGGCATGGAGGAAATTAGGGAGGCAGATATCGACGACATCTATGTCGGCATTCTCTATGAGCTCTCTGTAGTCTCCATATCCCGTTTTTATATCGTATTTATGTAAAAACGCGGATCGTGCATCTTCATCCAGGTCCGCCGCAGCGACTACCTCCGCATTCGGTATTCGTTTCCACACATCCGCGTGGAATTCTCCGGCGAATTTAGTTCCAATAATTCCGATTCTCAATTTTTCAGACATCTTTACTCCACTTCGGTTGTTACTTTTGCCTTTTCCATATGGATGGCGTTGCTCGGGCACGGATCGATACGCACACACACGCCGCAGCTCGTACACAACTTATCGTCAACGACTGCGCTTCCCGGTTCAGTATGGAGATTGCCCCTCGACTCGCAAAGAGAGCTCGGTTCCAGCCATGTTATCCATGGCCTCAGTATGCGGTTACGAGCGATCGTGTCAACGACCTCACATTTCATCCTTGCGCCGTCGGCGAAATCCGGCGCTTTCGCAGTTCTCATTTTGCCCGATATGGAGCATTTTGGTCTCATGCAATGCA
>CAYLZA010000282.1:0-4815 GCA_964387575.1 uncultured Spirochaetales bacterium
CGCGCCCAAAGGACGCGGCTTCAGCTTTAGTAAACATCGTCGAAGTATTGAGGGTCGGATCGAAACCTCGATCCACACGCTGTATCTATGTAAACGAATCCTTTATACGTTTCTCCACCTCGTTGATCGGGTGGGAAAGGGCTTCTTTCATGAGCTTTTCGAACACCGGATAACCCGCAGCCTGCTCGGCGAAGTGATCGATTTCCGTTTCCTCGGCAAAGCTCGAAACGAGCGCCCCTGCCTTGGTCGCTCCGATCGCTTTTGCCATCGCGGTAACCGTATCCCACGCCTTTCCGGTCTCATCTTTTTCCACGGCGATGAACGCGGGAGCTCCTTTTCCTTTCTCAAAAAGATCACGGACACCGACTCCGATCATCCGCGGCCCCACCATTATCACGTCAACACCCGCGGGCGGCTCTATTAGTCCATACCTGATCGCATAACCGTGCGAAAAATAGAGCGTTTGTCCCGGGCTGAGATTCGGTGCAATTGATGTTTCATATATCGATTATTGCACCGCATCGTAGTATGCCTTCATCTTCTTCCTCCTTTCGGAAGTCGAGTGCGCAATCGCAGGTCCGCCTTTGTGCGATCGGTCTGAGGAACGACCAAGGAAATCACGGTCGGATATCCCGCAGCAGGCGTCGTTGGGACGGTCGATTCGGCTGATACCATATGATTCATCTTACAATATCGTTGTGCTAAGGTATACTGGAGAAAGCACCCTATCCGGAGGGAACCGTGGAGTCGATTCAATACCAGGATCTCTACCATGCAGAATTGGTGAAAAGCGAGAAGGCCGCCTACTATCTGAGATGGGTAATCGTCGGATTGCTGATCGGCGCGGCAAGCCTCATGGTTGCAGCGGATCGGTTTGCAAAGGCGCTTCCGTTTACGTTCGTCCTGATCGCAGTTGCGTTTGCCTACAATGCGTTGCTTACGATTCTTATGAGAAAGAATCGATTGGGTCTGCACTGGGTTAGATACCTCTCGGTAGTTATAGACATAACGCTCGTAACGCTGAATCAGCATATTTCGGCACTCTACGCAAACTCATTTGCGGTTGCAACCTTTGCTACACTACTCCTCTACCCGGTGTTTCTACTCTACGCGGCGCTGCGTCATGACAGCACGCTCATGGTATTAGCCACAATCTATACGCTAATCGTATTCAATCTTTCGTATATTGTGATCTATCCAACTATGGATCCGGAGTTGATCGCGCTCGTTCCGTCTTCCGATCCGATCGGGCAGGGATATAAGTCACTCTATATTGCATTATTCGGCTTTTCGTTACTGCTTGTTCCCCGGACCATCCGGGCCTTGATCGGGAAACAGGCGGACCTTTTGAGAGACCGGATGGAAAAGGACGTTCAGATCAGGTTGCATAAACAGCGTGAAGAGCTGTTGATGGAGAACCTATATCGATATGTGTCGAGAGAAGTAGCGGAAAAACTTCTCAAAGATCCCGATCTGCTTCGTGGCACCTCGGTGCATATTACGGCTTTCTTCGTCGATATTCGCGGATTTACGGCTTTATGTGCTTCGCGAAATCCCGACGAAATCCTCGAATTTCTAAATCGATTCTATACATCGGTTGCGGACGCGATAAAAAAACGGGACGGGTTGGTCAACAAGTATCTCGGCGATTCGGTATTTGCGATATTCGGTGCACCTGATCGGCACGACAATACTGAACGGATGGCTATCGCCGCCGCGGTAGATGTGCTCGAAACGATGGACGCGGACCGAGACGATTTCAGAAATAGATACGGTGTTGATCTCCGTGTCGGGATCGGAATGGAATCCGGAATGGCGTTGGTAGGGAATGTAGGATCAACTGATCGAATCGAGTACACTGCACTCGGAGACGTAGTGAATATGGCGTCACGGTATGAGAAGCTGAATAAACGATTCAAAACCCGCATTGTATTTTCCGAAGGGGTCAAGAATGCCATTGATAAAGATGAACCCGATATGTCCGCCGGGATCGAATCCGCCGGGATCGAAATGGAGAGTCTCGGTAGACACGAAATCAGAGGGGCCGAGGGGGAGCATGAGCTATTTACGCTCAAACGTGTTGGACGTCTTGGGTAACCCCGGAGCGAATCGTGATATCCGATACGTAAGGAACCAGAAGAGTGAACGGATCCACACCAGAAAAAAATAAACCAAATGTTGTATTTGTTTTCGGCGATCAATGGCGCGCACAGGCCACCGGATACGCCGGCGACCCGAATGTCGCGACACCGAATATCGACCGGCTGGCCCGGGAGAGCATTAACTTCACCAACGCAGTTGCCGGGTGTCCGGTCTGCTCTCCCTATCGGGCCGGTCTTATTACCGGACAACGACCGCTGACACACGGCGTTTTCGTCAACGATGTTTGCCTTCGTTCGGGTACGCCTGGCATAGCCCGGGCTTTCGCGGCCGGAGGATACGATACCGCCTACATCGGCAAATGGCATCTCGACGGTCACGGCAGATCGAATTACATTCCCCGTGAGCGCCGGCACGGTTTCGACTACTGGAAGGCGCTCGAGTGCACGCACGACTACAATCACTCCGCCTACTATTCAGGTGATTCCGATAAGAAGCTGTATTGGGACGGTTACGATGCGATTGCGCAAACCCGCGATGCGAAAAGCTATATTCGGAATCATGTGAATCACCGTGGTGACGCGCCGTTTTTTATGATGTTGTCCTGGGGCCCACCGCACGCGCCCTACGGTACGGCTCCCGCCGAATTCGCCCGTTTGTACGACGAGACTGAAATAGAGCTTCGTCCGAACGTGCCCGAAGCCGCGGCGAGAGAGGCGCGGCGTATCCTCGCGGGATATTACGCTCATTGCACCGCACTCGATTCATGCGTAGGTGATTTACTCCAAACCATACGCGATACGGGCGTCGAAAACGACACGATTCTCGTATTTACGTCAGATCATGGTGATATGCTCGGATCTCAGGGCCAATTCCACAAACAACGGCCGTGGGATGAATCGATCCGTGTGCCGTTCCTGCTTTATTATCCGGGTATGAATGCATGGAATCCGCGGGAATTGAACGCTTTTATCGATGCTCACGATATCATGCCGACTCTGCTCTCGCTGTGCGGGCTTCCGATTCCCGAAGAAGTCGAGGGAGCCGACTTCGCGAGCTACATCGGAGGAGGTGCTGATCCGACCGACGGATCGGCGTTGATCATGTGCCCACATCCATTTGGACAGTGGCGCCGGGATGAGCACGGCGGACGCGAATATCGCGGGATTCGCACAAAGCGATATACATATGTCAAAGACCTTTCGGGACCGTGGTTATTGTATGATAATGTGGAAGACCCGCATCAACGCAGAAATCTGATTCGTGAGGAGAATCGTAACGCTCGATCGCAATCATCGGAAATCGACAAGAAGATCGAGCAGCTCGACGGCTTGTTGCAGACGAAGCTCGAAAAAACCGGCGACGAGTTTCTTCCCGGGATGGAGTACATCGATAGATGGGGATATGAAGTAGACGAACATGGGACGGTACCTTATACATGGTAGACAAAGCGCTCGAATCAAAACTCGCTGAAAAACGGATCATTGCGGTGCTGACCATCGATAATGCGGCCCATGCGGTCCCGGTAGCACGTGCCCTCCTTCGAGGCGGAATTTCGGCGATCGAGCTTACGCTCAGAACACCGGTTGCGCTCGAATGCATTCGCCGGATCAAAGCTGAGGTCGATGAAATGAGCGTCGGTGTCGGTACGGTACTTCGACGCGATCAATGTTTCGAAATAGCACGGCTCGGGGTCGAATTCGCGTTGGCTCCGGGTATGAATCCAACGGTTATCGGGGCGGCGAGTGAGGCCGGCGTACCGTTCATTCCGGGTATCGCGACTGCGAGCGAGCTCGAAGGAGCGGTCGAGCTCGGATGTCGTGTTCTCAAGCTCTTCCCGAGTGAATCTCTCGGCGGCGTGAGTTATCTTCGGCGGCTCAACGGTCCGTACGGATTTCTCGATCTCAAATACATCCCGCTCGGCGGAGTTAATCAGGATAATCTCGGGCACTATCTGGCGTTTCCCCCGGTGACGGCTGTAGGCGGTTCGTGGATTGCGAAACCGGAGTTGATTCGAGAGGAACGGTGGGATACGATTACGCAAAATGCGAAACACGCTATGGATATTGCAGACAAAACGGAGGGAACACAATGAGCGGAGTAGTAACATTTGGTGAGATAATGGCGAGAATTTCAGCGCCGAATCATATGCGGTTTATGCAGGCGATGCCGGGACCGATGGATGTGACGTTCGCCGGTGCCGAAGCGAACGTAGCGGCGACGCTCGCTCTACTCGGGGTAGATGCGCGGTTCGTAACCGTACTTCCCGACAACCCCATAGGGGATTCATGTCGATCGGCTTTGCGCTCGGTCGGAATCGATACATCCGCGATATCTCGAAAACGGAATTCCCGGTTGGGGGTATATTACGTGGAGCACGGGGCTAATCAACGGCCGACGCAGGTCGTCTATGATCGCGCCGGATCCGCGATAAGTATGCACCGCAGTAACGAGTACGATTGGCCTTCGAATCTGCAGAATCACGAGTGGTTTCATGTTACCGGAATTACTCCTGCGCTGTCCCGCGAGGCGGCGGGAGCAACCATTCACGCGGTAAAGCAGGCGAAGGAGCAGGGTTTAACCGTCTCGTGTGATCTGAATTTCCGCGGTAAGCTCTGGAATTGGGACAAGGAGAAAAACAAGCACGATCTTGCACGGGAGACGATGACGCAGGTGCTGAAGCATGTCGATATCATAGTTGGCAATGAAGGTGAT
>CAYLZA010000283.1:0-4804 GCA_964387575.1 uncultured Spirochaetales bacterium
GGTCTCTGACTGCGGAGCAATCTCCGATATCCATCTCCATCACCGGGTTACATCGACCGCAGCAGAATCGGCCGCCCTCGCGGTAAAAAACGGCTGCGATCTGAATTGCGGGCGAACCTACCGGGCGCTCATGGAAGCTTTGGACCAGGGCTTGCTTACCGAAGACGATATCGACCGGGCGGTAACACGATTGTTCACCGCGCGATTCGAGCTCGGTATGTTCGACCCGCCGGAAAACAACCGGTATGCTCAGATCCCGTATGAGCACAACGTCGCCCCGGAGCATCGGCTGCTCTCGGCGGAAACCGCACGCTCCTCGATGGTGCTTCTCAAAAACGACGGAATACTTCCGTTCGGTGACTCGATCAAACGGCTTGCGGTAATCGGACCGAACGCGGATTCCCGACAGGTGCTGATCGGAAACTATTTCGGTACACCCGCAGGATACGTGACTCCGTTGGAAGCGGCGAAATCACGTATGGAGTCGATCGAAGGCGGTGCCGTGCTCTACGCGGAGGGATGCGCACTTGCATCGACCGGGTCCGATGAGTGGGGCGAAGACGCGACGGCGGGCTTTACCGAGGCGGTCGCCGCCGCCGAATCCGCCGATACGGTGGTCCTCTGTCTCGGTCTGACGGCGGAGCTCGAAGGAGAGGAGGGAGCCGTGGCAGCTTCCGACGGCGGCGGCGACCGCACGGGACTGGGTCTCCCGGGAGTGCAGCAGGGGCTTCTCGAAGCGGTTACGAAAACCGGTACGCCGGTGATACTCGCGGTGTTCAGCGGAAGCCCGGTCGATGTGGGCTGGGCGCAGGAGAATTGCGCCGCTGTCGTCGAAGCGTGGTATCCCGGCGAAGAGGGGGGAACGGCGCTTTTCGATGTGCTCTTCGGAGATCACAATCCCTCAGGGAAGCTTCCGATCACCTTCCCTCGCTCACTCGATCAGCTCCCGGAGTTCAACGATTATTCGATGAAAGGCCGCACGTATCGCTATATGACCGAAGAACCGCTCTATCCGTTCGGATTCGGATTGAGCTACACCACGTTCGGCTACTCGAATCCGACCGTCAAAAGCGAGACGGTGGAAACCGCGCAGGTCTCACGCGTGAGCGCCATGCCGGGCGCCAACACCGCGAGCGAATCGAGCATCGAGAAAGCTCCGGCTCCGCAGCAGATCCATGTCACGGTAACCAATACCGGAAATCGAGCGGGTCACGACTGCGTACAGCTCTATCTGACACATGTTTCCGCATCCGTGGAAACGCCGATTCGCGCCCTGGCCGGAATCAATCGGATCTTTCTCGAGCCGGGCGAGCAGCGAACGGTGCGATTCGATGTGGGAGAGCGAGAGCTCGCGGTTGTACGCGAAGATGGTCGTCACGTTATCGAACCGGGAACAATCGAAGCCCATATCGGCGGGAGTCAGCCCGATTCGAGAAGCCGGGAGCTCGGTGCCGCCGAAACGGTATCGATTGTCTTCGAGATTACCGGAGAGGATCTGGTGCTTCCGAAATAGGAAGCATTCCAACTTTCCGTCAGGCGAGAGCGTCCGTATATTATAGTTAACGGAAACATGTCATGAGCACCATCACGATCAGTAATTTGGCGAAATACTTTGAAAGCGGCGTCAAAGCGCTCGACGGGATCGATCTTCTCGTAAACGAACAGGAGTTTCTCGTGCTGCTCGGTCCTTCGGGATCGGGAAAGACCACCACGCTGCGTTGCGTCGCGGGTCTCGAAGAGCCGACGACGGGATCGATTTATCTCGGTGATCGGTGTGTATATGCCGAGGACGGCTCGGCCGCAGTTGCACCGAAGGATCGGGATATCGGGCTGGTTTTCCAGAATTACGCGCTCTATCCACACATGAGTGTATTCAAGAACGTCGCCTTCGGGCTCAAGATTCGCAAGTTCTCCTCTGCGGAGATAGAAGATCGAGTTCGCGAAGTGCTCGATATCGTCGGATTGGCCGGACTCGAGGATCGATCACCGCGTGAGCTCAGCGGAGGTCAGCAGCAGCGGGTGGCGCTGGCGCGAATGATCGTCAGACGCCCTACGTTTCTACTCTTCGATGAGCCGCTTTCGAATCTGGACCCCAAGTTACGAACGTTTCTCCGGGCGGAGCTCAAAGACATGCATCGGAAGCTCGAAACCACATCGATTTATGTAACCCACGATCAGTCGGAGGCGATGATCCTCGGTGACCGGATTGCGGTGCTCGACAAAGGCAGAATCGAGCAGATTGGAAAACCGGATCGAATTTATCACTTTCCGGCGACAAAACGGGTTGCGGAGTTTACCGCGCGTCCGAAAACCAATTTCATAGAAGGAATCATCGATCAGGGCGAAAACGAAAGCTTTATCCGCCCCGATGCCGACCCTTCGTGCTCGATATCACTCGGGAAGCGGGTCGATCTCGCACCGAACCAGCACATGATCGTGCACGTACGCCCGGAAGACGTCGATATCAGTACGGACGCGACATCCGCCCTCTCAGTGTTCGCGGTCCAACCGCAGGGCCCGGAAACACTGCTGAATCTCAGATTCGCAGACGGAAAAACCGAGCTCTTTGTTTCTTCACGCAATTCGTCGGCAACAGAGCTCGAATACAATGAGAAAATCGGGGTTCGTATATACCGGGGAAATATCTACAGCCCCGAATCTAATATTCTCGTGTCATCCTTCGGGTCGGTCGCCGAACCGGTCGCATAAATCGGCACAAATTTCGATATCTCGTGTTTAATTGGATTTGCGTAATAAAATTATATTGTCTATTATCAATTTTTCGTGAAGCGTGTTAACATGCATTACAGTGAACCAAGATGAATTACGCCGACTAATACTAAAAGCGCTATACTCAGACGAGTGGTTACACAGTCGATTAGTATTGAAGGGAGGTAATGCTCTTGCGTTGGTTTACGATGTGGGGGAGAGAACATCTCTTGATCTTGACTTCTCGATACAGAGCGATTTCGACAACGTAGAATACGTCTCAAAAAGAATCAAAGCCGCTTTAACGAATACGTTTTCCGATTTCGATATCATTGTCTTCGACTTCGCGCTCTCTTCAAAACCCGCAATTAACGACATTCAATGGTGGGGTGGATATCACGCGGAATTCAAGCTCATTACTCGAGCGTCGGCAGAGAATCTCTCTATGCAAGTTACAGAAATGAGGCGTCAGTCACTGACTGTGTCTTCAAATTCTCAAAGACGAAAATATATTATAGAAATAAGCAAGTTTGAATATATCGACGATAAGCTCGATAAAAATATCGATGATTTCTCGGTAAGCGTTTACTCGCCTGTTTTGTTAGCTGCGGAAAAGCTGCGAGCACTCGTTCAACAACACCCGAGCTATACACAAATTCCGGCGCATTCGAAGCGGAGTCGATCAAGAGATTTATACGATATTTGGGCTATCTCAGAGCACTTTGCCATAAAACTTGAAATGCACATGCAAACAGTTCGTGCAGTATTTGATGCCAAAAAAGTTAGTCTCGATTTGCTGGGTAAACTGCATGACCTGCGAGATTTACACATGGCATCATGGGACGATGTAATCCTTTCAGTAGGGCACGATATCGAAGATTTTTACTTTTATTTCGCTTTTGTCGTTAACATTGCGGAAGAGTTATATGCCCAATGGAAAAAAAACACGCCATGATGCATCATAACTAGGGTTTGCCATAGAGTAATCTAAATAGAAATCAAAGTTGATTCCGAATAATCTAAGCGACTCTAATGTTGTTGCATTTGCTCCAGCACGCTCCAGGTAAAAGCCCAAAGATTGGTGGTAAGGATACCTGTAGTCGAGCTTATTCAAAAGACGGAGCATTTTCTCTATGTCTATTTCGTCCAACGCTTCTCTAAAAGCACGAGAGACTTGGAATACACCTCCTGCATATCTGGGTCTCACCGTAATATCTATTAGTGTCCTTTCAAGACAAGTAACCGGAAGCCTTGTCGTGTCATCGTCGATTACACCTGCATGTCCAGTTGATTTACCCGAAATCAAAACGATTCTCGAATCTTCAATTCGAAAAATGTAGTTTGAATGCCTCTGCGGTCGTGCGAAAGCTCTATCTATTGATTCCTGAGTTAATTCGCCTTTAGCTTTTGGTTTTGGGCTTTGCTCTTTGTTGACATAGATGGTTTTAGGACGCTGTTGAGTCAAACCCAGTATATGTACAGCCGATGCATGGCACAAATACGCATTGCTTCCAAGGGAAACAGCGTGATGGTAAACCGATAGCTTTAACGACGGAATGGAGATACGATCTACGTCGCGATAATTATCGTTTCTAAGAGTAATATGGCGAATGACTCCAGATTGCTCAAGCGCTTGCTCAAGTCGTTTGAAACTTACACCTTTTGGCAATATGTCACGCACTATGCCTCGGAATTCATTTGGCATCAATACTGGAACCCGATTCTTCTGAATAACAACTTCTGCTTGTTTGACGAGTGACGCCATATAAGGCGAGAAATCAATACGTGAATCTTTGTGCATTATGGGTATATATACCCATAATGCACCATTCAGGCAAGACGATTCCCATACTGACCCCATGTAGGTAGGTATATATACCTACCTACATGGAGGCAATGGTATTCATACAACAGAACGCTCCAATTCAATTCACTTCGAGATAATCCCGGTCCGGGAGCGGAGGAAACTCGGGTGTCGGTAGTCGCTGATACCAGTAGGCGACCGATGCAATATCGTCCTGGAGCGGAAGATACCGTCCTCCTGAGCGCCAACCGAGGGCCTGGATCGTCACCCGGAGATCGCTCGAAAACCGGA
>CAYLZA010000284.1:0-2621 GCA_964387575.1 uncultured Spirochaetales bacterium
AAAAAGGTTGTCCACGAAGGAAAGGTATTCATCCAGGCAACGTTTAACAATACGATTGTGACGATAACCGATTTGAACGGAAACACCGTTGCATGGTCGAGCGCCGGATCGCTCGGTTTCCGGGGCGCTAAGAAATCTACGCCGTATGCCGCACAAACTACGGCGGAGACCGCAGCCAAGAAGGCCATGGACGTTGGCCTCCGGGAGATACATGTGTTTGTAAACGGACCCGGCGTCGGGCGGGAATCGGCGATTCGCTCTCTCGGTGGGCTCGGGCTGACGGTTAGAAGTATCAAGGACGTGACGCCGATACCGCATAACGGTTGCCGACCGCGGAAGAGTCGGAGAGTGTAGTAAGGTTGTAGAGGAAAGAGAATGGGAAGATATACTGGACCGGTCTGCAGATTGTGCAGAGTCGAAGGAAAGCGGCTATTTCTCAAAGGTGAACGATGCCATACCGCAAAATGCGCGATAACGAAAAAGCGTAACACGCCGGGTAAGGATCCGAGGGCACGAAGCCGAAAAGTCTCGAACTACGGGCTTCAGCTTCGGGAGAAGCAGAAACTAAAGCGGATTTACGGTATGCTCGAGGATCAGTTCCGTAACACCTTTTCCGAAGCCGAGCGAATGCCCGGAAAGACCGGGGACAATCTGGTAACTCTGCTCGAAACCAGACTCGACAATATCGTTTTTCGGATGCGATTTGCCACGTCTCGGAACCAGGCACGGCAGATCGTTTCTCACGGTCACGTGAGAGTAAATGGTAAGCGAGTAACAATACCATCGTATTCAGTTCGAGAGAACGATACTGTGGAGATTTCGGAAAACAGTAAAAAAATGATCGGCATTAAGGAAGCGCTCAAGGAATATACGCGTTCCGGCGTCGTTCCGTGGCTCGATGTAGATCCCGATGCAATGTCGGGAGTGATTAAAGTAGTTCCGCGTAGATCCGATGTTACGGATATCGCGGAGGTAAATGAGCAACTCATCGTCGAGCTTTACTCACGTTAGCGTTAGTAGTTTCATTCGGAAGATGTCGGCAGATCCCCTCAGGTATGAAATGTGCCCGGGGGCTATGCTAGTAGTAAGGGAGATTTCATGGCGAGAAGCAATTTACTGAAAGGATTCAAGAGACCGAAGGGAATTACCTTCGAGCATAGCGAAGTAACTCCGGAATATGGACGATTTGTCGCATATCCGTTCGAAAGGGGATATGGAACGACAATCGGTAACTCATTGCGTAGAATCCTCCTCTCGTCGATACAGGGATATGCCATATCCGCAGTAAAAGTCACTACGTACGACGAAGAGGGGACTCCTCATATGGTAACCAGTGAGTTCGAGTCTATGTCTCACATTGTGGAGGATACACCACAGTTTTTGAACAACCTGAAGAAGCTCAAGCTCATGCTCGAGAATGACGCAGAGCAGGCGATGGCGCTCGTCGAATGCAAAGGACCGGGAAAAATCACCGGTAAGACGATTGCGGATCAAACCGATATCAAGGTTCTCAATCCCGATCTCGAAATCGCGACGATGACCAAAGACTCGAATATCGATCTCGAGTTGCAGGTGGATCTCGGTCGTGGATATGTTCCCGCCGAGGTTAACGAAAAATACGTTGAAGTCATCGGGACTATCGCGCTCGATTCGGTTTTTTCGCCGATCATGCGCGTGAAGTACTCAACGGAAAACACCCGCGTGGGACAACGGAGCGACTACGATAAGCTGATTCTCGAGGTGTGGACCGATGGAACCATCGCACCGGAAGATGCGGTTGCGGAAGCGGCCAAAATCGCGAAAGATCACTTTACGATATTCATCAATTTCGACGAAGAGGCGATAGGCTCCGAAGAGGAAATGGATCAGGACGAGGAGCGCGTTCGTGCAATCCTCGATACGCCGGTGGAAGAGCTCGAGCTTTCCGTCAGATCGAGTAACTGCCTCAAAAACGCGAGCATTAAAACGATCGGTGATTTGACGAGAAGGACCGAAGAAGACATCGCGAAAACCCGGAATTTCGGGAAAAAATCACTACAGGAAATCAAAGAAAAGCTCTATGAATGGGGATTGAGTCTCGGTATGACCGATTACAGCGAGCTCAAGAACTCGGCGAAGTTCCAGCCGAAAGAGCAATCGGGTGAAGAAGATACCGGCGATGAATCTGCCGATGAAGAATCGAGCGATGAAGCGGGCGACGACGGCGCGAAGAGCTCCAAGAGCACAAAGTCGGAGAAATCCGAGGAAACTGAAGAGACGGAGGAAGCGGAGGATGAAACATAAAATAGGGTACAACAGGCTCGGTAGAAAACCGGCTCATCGTAAAGCGCTGGAACGAGGCATGGTTACGTCGCTGTTACGGCACGAGCGGATCCGTACTACGGGTCCGAAGGCGAAGGAATTGCGACGTAAGGCTGAAAAGCTGATTACGCGTGCGAAGGTAGATACCGTACACAACCGCAGAATCGCCTCTCAGATCATAAAAGACAGGGCGGTTCTTTCAAAGCTGTTTACCGATATAGGACCACGTTTTTTGACGCGACCGGGTGGTTATACGAGAATACTCAAACTCGGGCGGCGGCAAGGTGATGCCGCTGAAATCGTGCTGTTAGCGCTCGTGG
>CAYLZA010000284.1:2631-3538 GCA_964387575.1 uncultured Spirochaetales bacterium
GAAACGTAAGCCTCGACGCAGAAAGAGCGAAACGAAACAACAGCCCGCGAAGAAAGATACGGCCACCACCGAAACTCAGCAGACCGTTTCAGAGGATACCGGGGCTGAGGCTACCGATTCCGAAGAAGCTGAGGCCAAAACCGAAAAAGCCGAACCGAAGAAGGCAGCCGCGTCGCAGCAAACCGCCACTGCCGAGAAAACGGAAGAAAGTGCTGATACCGAAGAGGGTGATTATTTCGGAGAGGAAAAGGAAAGCTCCGAAAAATAGTCTTTCTACCGGCCACTTTTTTCGAGCTTCGTGCGCTGCAACAACGCCTCATTTTCCTTTGATCATGTACGGACGGTCCGACCACTTGTAAACGGGCAAAGTATGGTTACAAGTGGTCAGGCAGGCCAAACCAAAAATCGTGTATAGTATAGACGGTTCGTATCGGTCGACGCGATTGTGAGGTTTTCAATTCCGCCTACGCCGTATACATTAAAAAAAGGTACGATTTTAACCGATAATAGAGATGAACATGACCGTCTAGCGGAAATGGGGAGCAAAATCCCGGGACCATGAAATCTCTCGTAAAAATCGCAATAAGTCTTCTCGTTTCCGTCGTGCTTTTCGCCGGATTTACGTTTTTTGCGTATTCGGGACTCTTCGATTATATAGAGTCACGCTTTTTTGATGAGCGTGTGAAGGAGATCAAGCGTAATACGGTTGAGAAGATATTCGTGGAAATACAAAATTTTCACGATAACAACTTCGAGCGTTTCAACGGGTTGCTTTCCAACCGTGCCATACGATCTCTCTACGCCGCAAATCTCAGTCGTGAGCAGATTCAGGACTCCAGTTTTCTTTTTGACGCCTTGAAAAACGATTTTAGCGGTTTTCTCGGGGCCCGATTTATTGATGCCGACG
>CAYLZA010000284.1:3548-4796 GCA_964387575.1 uncultured Spirochaetales bacterium
TTTGAGAACGAAATCGCGACCGCTCAGGATGACCGCCTGGAATACGAAAAACTATTCGAGGTCGTGGATATTCTTGCGCTCGAAGAGCTTTCGCTTCAGGAAGGTGATGAACCGATCATTCGAATTGTAGAAAGCGAAGGGTATTTTGTCTATCTGATGCCGGCACGCGACAGGACCGGTGGTTTCAGAGGCACCGCGCATTTCTATGTTTCCGCGACGAGTCTCGTTGAATATCTCGTTTCGAAAGGCGCACTGGATATCGGAAGAAATTTTTCGCTGGTGGACAAAGCGGGATATGTTCACAACCTCGATGTGAGCAGGTACCCCGAGATTCGACAACAGATGGTCAATCTGTGGAACGAGCAATCGGGAAATTTCGGGTCGCTCGCAAAAACCGAATCAGGTACCGAGCTCATCATGCACTATCAGTCGAGCAATAGATACGGCTATTTTGCTACCGTCTTCCCGGCATCGGAGCTTTCCTTATCGACATCGCTCAAAGTTTTGCTGCTTGCGTCGTTTTTTATGACGACATTTCTGCTCGCGTTGTTGATTCTCAATGTACGGCAGGATCGACTCGTCATTTTGTCGGATCGAATAAAGCGATTCCAGATCACATTTCTCAAGGAATATCTCGAAAACCGCGAGGCTATCGACTGGAGCGTATCGAGAAATGAATTGCAGTCGAGAAAAGGCGAGTTAACGCAGGAGATAAAGAAAGGGCTTGGTAAGCTCAAGGGTGAACGGAAGGAGGAAGTCGACGAGCTCATCGACAAGAGTTGGTCGGAAATCCTCGACGTGATCGGGCAACGTATTGAATCACAACCGAAAGCGCAACTCGAGGAATCGAGCATAGAGGATATCGTCCGCCGCGTTGTCTCGGACGAGCGCGTGCTCTCGCGTGTTTCCGCGGCAGGATCGGCGGCAGCGCAACGGACACAATCTGAGACTGAACGCCCTGCTTCGCCGCCACAATCGGAGGCTGCATCCCAAGCCGCCTCTTCGGCTCCAGCTGCACAACAAACAAAGAAAGCTCCTTCTTCTGAGACAGGGACCGGGGAAACCGAAAGTATCGGTGAGCTGGAGCCGTTGGAAGAAGTCGAACCCGTGGAAGAAGTTGCCGAAGCGGAGCCGGTGGACGAGCTCGAAGAAATCGAAGAGCTCGAAGACGGTGAGGAGCTCGAAGAACTGGAAGAGCTCGAGGAGCTCGAAGAGGCGGAAGAAGCCGGCGAATATGCGGAAGCGGCG
>CAYLZA010000285.1:0-4783 GCA_964387575.1 uncultured Spirochaetales bacterium
TTCTTCCTCCGATCCACACCGCACCGGCGGGGACAAAGCGTGCACTCGATATATGCGCTTCCGATATCCGGCAACATGTAAACCGAAGATATCACACGTCGATCGAGGGCGGCGAGACACAGCCATTTCGGTGTCCTTGACATCGCGCGGACAATGCGTAGACTCGCGACATGGCACGAATAGGATCAGTAGAAAAAGAACACAACAAGCTCGCACTTGGTTGCTGGACGTTCGGAGGCGCTCAGTGGGGCGGTCAGGACGACCGGGACTCGATGCGAGCTATGGCACGGGCATTCGAGAGGGGTATGAACCACTTCGATACCGCAAGCGGTTACGGGAAAGGGCACAGCGAGCAGCTCGTCGGCAGATTCATCAAAGATAAGAGGGACCAGATTTTTCTGGCGTCGAAACAATCGGCGCATGCGGATAAAGCGAAATACGCGGAAGGTATCGGAAAGAGCCTTCGACGATTGGCTACCGACTATATCGATCTCTACTATATTCACTGGCCCCGGAGCGGTGTGGATCTCCGACCGACGATGGAGGCACTTCTCGAAGCCAAGGAGGCCGGGAAGATCGGTGCCGTCGGCGTGAGTAACTTCTCGGTCGAGCAGATGGAGGAGGCGAGGAGTGTGGGTCCCGTCGATGCACATCAGCGATGCTACAATCTTCTCTGGCGGTGGGATGAGTCGGAAATTATTCCGTACTGCCGCACGCACGATATCGCATACGTCACCTACAGCTCGCTTGCCCAGGGGATCCTGACGGGCAAGTTTCCCAGAAATCCCGAGTTCGCGGAAGGTGACGATAGACCGAAGACGACGCTTTTCGATCCCGACGTATGGCCGCACGTATACGAGGCGGTTGAGGAGATGAAAAAAGTCGCCTCGGAAACCGGTAGACCGCTGACACATCCCGCGGTCCAGTGGGTTGCGGGAAGACCGGGGATAACCTCGATTCTCGTGGGAGTTCGTAACGAAAAGCAGGTCGATCAGAACGCGGATGCCATGAAAGGCGAGATAGATCAGAAATTTCTCGACAGGTTGACCGAAATAAGTGACCGGGCGATGAAAAAAATACCGAACACCGGGAATATTTTCGGGGCGAATCCGTAGCTCTACAGATCGATCGACCGGTCTACATATTCGAGAAGTGCCGAATACTCATATGCGACGGGCAGATCCGACCGTTCGGTGAGAATCGTTTCGGGTGGTCTGAAGAGCATACCGCGATCGGCTGCATCGATCATCGTTAAATCGTTGTACGAATCTCCGGCCGCGAGAACGGTGTACCCGATTCCCGACAATGCTTCGACCGAACAACGTTTACCGTCACGGATTCGAAGACGATAACCTGTTATGGCGCCGCCCGAATCCACCTCGAGGGTGTTGCAAAAGATGGTCGGCCGCCCGAGCTTTTTCATCAGCGGGGCGGCGAATTGCTCGAATGTGTCGGAAAGAATGATTACCTGGCAACGCTCCCTGAGATCGTCGAGAAATGTGTGAGCGCCTTCGAGGGGCTCGATACCGGCGATGACGTCCTTGATATCCGAAAGCACCAACCCGTGACCCCGGAGGATTGTAAGCCGATGTTTCATCAATTCGTCGTAGTCCGCTACGTCCCTCGTCGTGAGCTCGAGCTCCTTGATTCCCGTATGTCGGGCGACGGCGATCCATATCTCGGGTACGAGAACTCCTTCTAGATCGAGACAAACGATAAGCACCGGTCCAGGCTCCTCAGAACGGATTATCGCTTTGTATCACCGCGCTTCGAGCAATGCAAGACCTCGACACCGGACAGTGTTCGGGACGCGAAGGCCCGTTCCGTCCTCCCGCGATAGCCGGCGTTGAATTCGGCGCCTGCACGATCAGGCTTTTCAACGACCCGGGGAAGCTCTACAATGACGCGGTTATGAAATCAGCAATGTTACCTCCTGAAATGAATTCTACCGACGTCGATTCATACTCGCTCAGATTAAAACCGGACTTCGTGGAATTCCGGTTTTCAGGAACGGTTGCCGTCTCTCTAACGGCACAACGCAATCTCGACCGGCTTTTGTTCCACGCTCGTGATCTGACGATACGCGACGCGGTGATAAAAGCACCGGGTATCGAAGGGCAAACAACGTGGGAGCACTACGACGATGATATCCTCTCCCTGGAGTGCGGAACATCGCTGGAAGGAAGTATCCGGGTAGAGATCGAGTTCGACGGCGAGCTCAACGATCAACTCGTCGGCTTTTATCGCAGTGAGCTACGCGGAAGCGGTGGGGAAGACGAGAAAGACGAAAATGACGAGAATGAAACCGCCGATCAGACACACGGATATTGTGCGGTTACGCAGTTCGAGGAGAATGAAGCACGACGGGCGTTTCCCTGTATCGATCATCCGTCCAAAAAGGCCGTATTCGAAGTCGAGCTCCTCGCGCCGGAAGGGGCTGTTGCCGTGGCAAATACACCGTGCACATCGACGCAGGAGATCGACGACGGATATACACTCTATACCTTCGACAAGACGCCCGAGATGCCGACGTATCTTCTCTTCTTCGGGATTGGACGATTTGAAATCGCCCAGGACGATTCATGGAGAATACCGATCAGGATCGTCTCCGGGCGAGGCAAATCGCGGTACGCGAATCGAGCGTTGACCTATACGCGTGAGGCCCTGAGCTTTTGTGAGGAATATATCGGAATCGAGTATCCGATCGGGAAGATGGATCTGATCGGAGTTCCTGATTTTGCATATGGCGCGATGGAGAACTTCGGCGCGATTACGTTCCGCGAAAACTATCTCTACGAGTATCCGGGGATCACTTCCGAACAAGACCTGGAGCGAACCGCATTGATCATCGCTCACGAGGTGGCGCATATGTGGTTCGGAAACCTTGTTTCGCCGCTCGACTGGAGTTATATCTGGCTCAACGAGTCGTTTGCTACCTATTTCGGTCATGTTATCGTCGAGGCACATCATCCGGAATGGGAAAACCTCAAGCAATTCATCGCAGGAAGTTACGACGGGGCGATGTCGCGGGATGCGTTGCACGAGACGATCCCGATCGAGTTTCCTGAAGGGGGATTTACCGATGTGGACCCGTCCACCGCACCGATCATCTACAGCAAGGCCGGTGCGATTCTCCATATGGTGCGCGACTATCTCGGCGAGGATCGATTCCGGAAAGGCGTCCATGAGTTTCTTTCCGAGTTTCAGTTCGATTCGGCGGATACGGAAGACTTTCTCGCCGGGTTCGGGCGCGGAGCCGAAGGATCGACTTCAGAGATTCTCATGAGCTGGATACGACAACCGGGATTTCCGCAGGTAGAACCGTCCTTGAATGTGTCGGCATATAAAGCGACTCTCGAGTTGCGTCAGCACCGGTTTACCTATCTTCCGAACGACACGACCACGGTGTGGCCGATACCGGTTTCGATTCGCGTCATATCGGAGAGCGGAGAGGTAGAAACGCAAAGGGTGCTGATGAATGAGCCGGCACAATCGATCGATCTTCCTGGAGGGACGAAAACCGTAAAGCTCAACGCGGGTCAGGCGGGTTTTTATCGGACAATATATCGAGAATCGATCCTCCCCGGGCTCGGGGAGGCTTATGAAGCCGCTGTGCTCGATGAGCTCGATCGATACGGGCTTCTCGCCGATTTACGGGCTTCGGCAGATGCGCTCGTATTGGATCTCGACTCGTTTATCGACTTTCTCTCCTCCTATCTCGAGAACGAGCACGCGGAGCTTCCGATATCGGTCTTCTGCAATGTGTGTAACGACGCTCTGCGTTTTCTCCCGAGTCGCGCGGAGAAACTCGCCGGCGCGGCTCAAAGCATTCTCCGACCCGTTATCCATGAGATCGGTCTCGAGCCTGCGGAAAACGAAAAAAGCTCTACGCGAAGAATGCGGACGGCAGTGCTCGGGACGGCGTTTCTCGCACATGATCAGTCGGTCATCGACTATCTTTCGGCGCGGTTCGACGATCTCAAAGCGGAACGATCGATTCCCACCGATCTCCGGGGTCTGGTGATAACGAGCGGCGCCTCACTCGATTCCGAGTCCTACGACTGGTTTATAGAGCGAATAGAGGATACCGACACACCCGAGGTTACCGTGCATCAGCTGCTTCGCGGTCTCGGAATGTTCAAACGGGAACAGACGCTAACGGATGCGCTCGAATATGTCGCTTCGAACGTGCCCGTACGCAACCGTATTCAGACGGTAGCGACGGCGACGCGTAATCCCACAGCGATCGAGGTCCTGCGGAAGTGGACGAAATCGCATTTGAGGGAGCTTTCCTCTATTCATCCATATCATTTTGCCGCGATTCTCGCGGCCGTTATCCCGTCGGCCTGGGTGGGACGCGAAGCTGAAGCGCTCGAATTGTTCCGAGAGGATGCGTATCCGCGTGCACGGGGTACGATAAGAATGTCGCTCGAAAGGCTCCGGATACGTACGAAGTATCTTTCACGGTATAGATAAGGAGACGGCAAAGTGAAAATCATCGTTGCACCCGACTCGTTTAAAGGAAGTAATACGGCGATCCGTGTAGCGGACACGATAGAACGGGGTATCCGAAAGGTGTTCCCCGAGGCCGAGATCATCAAGATACCGATGGCCGACGGCGGAGAGGGAACCGTCGATGCGGTCGTTCGCGCGGGCGACGGGGAATTTCGAACGATCGAGGTGACCGGCCCGCTCGGTGAACGCGTGGAGGCTACCTATGGTACGCTCACCGGCGGACGTGCGGTTATCGAAATGGCCGCCGCTTCGGGGCTTCCGCTGGTGC
>CAYLZA010000286.1:0-3080 GCA_964387575.1 uncultured Spirochaetales bacterium
GCCGTTCCCGCCGATGCCGTGCTCAACTTCGATATATTCGTCGACACCTATGCGTGCGGCCGTGTCCGTCGGTCTCGCACCTTCGATGTACATCAACGATCCGGAGATTGACAGTGCATTTACGCTTTCCGGAGCATCAAAGGTGATGTAGTTGGTAAGCCCCGATAGTTTCCGATACGTTTCTCCAACTACCGGTCCGACATCTTCGAGCGGGATCCAGGTACCGTCGTCCTTGAGTAGTACCCGTTTCCCGCTTTTGGTAACAGCAGTTTCGTCTCCGAAGAGAGAGGTGGAGAGCAATGCAATAAGCATGAACGCGATCAGGAAATGTCTCATAAAAACTCCGCTATGATAGTGATTAGTCTATGATAACAGATGGCATTATCCGGCGCAAACATAAATCTCGTGTAACGGGTAGTACATGTAATGAGTGCAGATTTTGAGTTACATTGCCGTTATAACGAACGGGGTAGCAAGATAGTACGCGAACGAGACTCCCGAAAACCTGCGGCGCTTGGCGCCACAGGTTTTCACCCTACCGCTTACCGTGTTGCGACGAAACGTACGAATCGCGTCGAACGCGTCGAATCGTCGAATACATCGACGACGAGCAGGTCACCGAGCACATAGTATTCCCAGTAGTTCTGATTGCCGACATACGAAGGCTCATCGTCTTGCTGCGTAATCGTTACTTCGAATGCGAGCTGATCGATTATCGTTGTCGCCGACAGCGAGTCGATACGGTTCGTCTCGAAAACCGACCCCGAACCATCGGCTATGGTTATTATCGGCGTTGTACTCGATGTATCGAAATCGAGTGTAGCATATGTAGATCCGCTGGTAGGGATATCGAGGCTTCTGCCGGTATCGATATTCCATGAACCTTCAACCACTTCGAGTGGAGCCGGATAATCCACCGGATTTCTGTAGATATGTGTCCCAGACTACGGAGCTTCTCGATGCCGATACATCGGCCAGCGAGCTCAAAGCGGAAACGGCGATATCCGCACGTCCGGAGTGAGAATCGGACTCGTTGTGGAGCAATTCTACGGAAATAGCTTCGGTGATACCTGATGCCGACGACTGATTGTAGTAGTATTCAAAATATGCGGCTCCTGTGCACCAAGTTCCTGCGATCGCACGGGGAATGAAATTCAACGCTGCCGAATAACCGGTATCATCCGAATACTCGATCAGATCTGTCACACTAATAGCACCCAAAAGCGCCGCCCGTACGTCCGAATCGTCGAGTGGGTCTGCGGTCGTATTGAAAACGTACGCTTCAATACCGATTGACGGAAAGATAATCAGGAAGCGACCGACCGGAATCGAACCGGCATCATCAGCTTGGAAGGCTGAGGTAATAACCATTATACGACGGTCGCGTGTGGACGAATTGATACTATAGATGGCTCAGGTTGTCAAGGCAATTTAGAAGTTCCAGATGTCGTCACGTATTCGGGATTGTGGAGGGTAATTGTCATCTCCGCTTTCGTGCTATACCATGAAGGCATGTAAAGGGGCGGTTCAGCCTCCGTACATTAAGCTACGCCACGCACGAACGATCAAAACTGGAGGCGAATATGGGCATCAGAGGCGAAATATACACCACTCGGGCATCTTCAGGTAACCGGACATACTTTTTCAACGTAAAGGAGAATAGAAACGGAGATCTCTTTCTCAATGTCGTTGAAAGCAAAAAACACGGTGAATCCGGATTCGAGCGTCATCAAATAGTCGTTTTTGAAGAGGATCTGTTGGAATTCGTTGACGAGTTCAATAAGGCTGTTGAGTTTATGAAAGCCAGAACCGGGGAATCCGATTCAAAGCGGCCCCGACCGAGAAGCCGGGATCGTGGGCGGTTTGATGACCGTCGCCGATCAGATTCTTCTTCGTTTGATCGGGATGAAGACGTTACGAAACGTGGTGATCCCCACGACTATGATCGCGATCAAGAGAGGGAAGATTGAGGTCGCGGATGCTCAGCGAAAAGCTCCTTCGGTGAATTGCGGATAAACCGCGTTCGTTACAGATCTTCCGGTGCTCTTTTGTCGGATATCCTTTGTGTTTCTCAAAACCAAACTCACGCTCGATCCAGGAATAGCGTATCATCCATCGATCACGTGCAACCTTTGCGATGATAGATGCGGCCATGATTTCAGGCACAGTTGAATCGCCTTTAACAACGGCCTCCGAAGAGACACAGGTATTCGGCACGAAACGACCGTCGACGAAAATGTAGTCGGGGAGTGGAACTATAGACGATAGAGCGCGGCGCATCGCGAGTAATGATGCGTGATGGATATTTATCCTATCGATTTCCTCAGGCCACGCCCAACCGATTCCGATCTCGGTATCCGAATTGAGCAACTCGAGGGCAAGCTCCTCTCTTTTTTGGGGCGAGAGCATCTTTGAATCCCTCAATTTCTCTCGGGCGTATGACGGTGGCAGAATTGCCGCAGCAGCGGTAACGGGGCCTGCCAACGGCCCGCGACCGACTTCGTCTATGCCGCAGATACGTCTCACGCGTGAATCGTACAGCGTAAGCACTTTGAGGGCAATTACGCAAAATCGGCCGAATAGATGATCGGCTGACACCAACTTGACCAGCGTCAACCGGTGGTGTTAGATATGAATGAGCGAATAGCTGGGAGCGGACGTGTTTCTAAAGAGTATCGAAGTCTTCGGATTCAAATCCTTTGCAGATAAATCACTTATCGAGTTTACCGAGGGAATTTCGGCGGTTCTCGGTCCTAACGGTTGCGGTAAAAGCAACGTAGTAGACGCCGTAAAATGGGTGTTGGGGGAGCAATCTACCCGGACGCTCCGCGCCGATCGAATGGAAGATATCATTTTCAACGGTACGGAGATGCGAAAACCGCTCAATATCGCCGAGGTCACCCTCATTTTGTCAAATGATGAGGGACTCTTGCCGATAGATGTCAGCGAGCTTTCGGTAAAACGACGGCTCTATCGATCGGGAGAGAGTGAGTACTATATAAATAACGCTCTCGCCCGGCTCAAGGATGTTCGTGAGTTGTTCTACGACACCGGGGTCGGGAAATCGGCTTATTCGATCA
>CAYLZA010000286.1:3090-4778 GCA_964387575.1 uncultured Spirochaetales bacterium
GGAGCAGGGAAAGATCGACCAGGTTCTTTCCAACAAGCCCGAGGAGCGTAGATATATATTTGAAGAGGCCGCCGGGATAACCAAGTACAAAAGCCGCGGCGCCGAAGCTGAGCGAAAGCTGGAGCGTACCGAAGAGAATATGCGACAGGTCGAAAGCATATTGAAAGAGGTGACACGCTCCTACGAATCTCTCAAGGCGCAATCGGAAAAAGCGGTCCGGTATCGGACGATCAGAGAAAAGATCTTTGATGAAGAGCTCAAGCTCCAGCTCATCAAGCTCAGGAATTTCTTCGATCAGCAGAACAAGAAGAGCGACCGACTCGAAGAAAAATCGGCACAAAGAGATAAGCTCCGGACCCGTATTAACGAGATCAACGACTCGCTCGCTTCAGAGCTCGATGCAGTTAACTCTATGGAAACCGAGCTGATCAATAAACAAAAGGAACACTACGGAATAGAGCTTGAAATCGGTAATTGTGACAGCAATATCCAGCTTCACCAGGAGCGATCGGCTGAGCTTGCGCGATTTGTGAAAAACGCCAGAGAACGGGAAGAATCGCTACGCAACACGATCAGTAAGCTCGGCGAACAACTCGATGAACGGTCTCAGGCGCTCGAGGAAATATCAAATCGAATTGTTGAGATAGAAGACAATATAAGCGCATTCGAATCGAGTATCGAGCATGCCCGAGAACGGGTTCGCGAAAACAATAATCGGGTAAACGAGCTTGACAATGAGATCAACAAAGCTGAAAAACGGATCGAGGAGCTCCGGGAAAGCTTGAGCGAGCTCTACGACGATATAGTTACTCAACTCGATACGAAGCTAAAAGAAACCGGATACACGTATCAGCACCGAAAGAACGCCGAAAACGAGGTATATAGCGCATTGAAGAGTGTTTCGATTCACCTGCATGGTCGTCTCGATATTCTCAGGGATGCGTCGCGGGTCTCCACAAAGAGTGAGCGTGAGAACGTACTCGAATCGACGATTACCGCGCTCGAAGAGCTCGAATCCAAAATCGAATCATTGACGAATGCAATAGACACGTTTCGCGACAGGATTCCGGAGTTCATCGACGAGTTTCTCGCTCCGGAGGGAATTATCACCCGAAAGAGGTCCATCGATGAAGAGCTGGAAACAATCCAGGAAACGATGGATCAAAACAGGGAGAACATCCGCCGGCTTCGAAAAGAGAATGGTGAGCTCCAGGAGAAAGTCGAAGAGTATCGGAAAACCCTCGAAGATTTGCGGGTAAATCGAGAACGGATACGAACACAACGTACGAGCATCGAAGAATCGATTGCAATGCTTACCCGTCAGAAGCGCGAGCAGGAAGAGCAGGCGGCGGAGAGCAAGGCTGAGATACAACGTTCCGAAGAGCGTCTTGAAAGTACCAAAAAGGCGATTGAAACTTCCCAGGCAAAAAAAAGCGATCTACAGGGTCGGGCAAAAGTGCTCGAAAAAGAGCTGAATGAGCTCGAATCGGGGATTGCCGGGCGCAACGATAAACTCGTGAAACGTGAGGACGAGGTAAAAAAGCTGACTCAGCAGCTCGAAACGATTCAGAAACAGGTCGAACAGACACAGATGGATCTTTCATCGATCAGCACGGAGATTCGTAATCTGTATGATAATTTTTCCGATCGCTATTCGCGCGATCTCCATGAGTATGAGTCACAGGCAT
>CAYLZA010000287.1:0-4769 GCA_964387575.1 uncultured Spirochaetales bacterium
GGTATGGAACAGATTCAATACGAGGAGGCCCTCAGCAATCTGCCGCCGGTTGAGGATCGGCTCGATGCCGCCGAGGAGTTTCAGTCGAGTGAGGAGTTCCGCGAACGAATCAATAACGAGCTGGCGACGCTCGAAAGCGAAATCAACGCGGCCCGTGCCGACACCCTCAGAAACGTTGCGGATCAACAGCTTGCGGAAGCGAGGAGTTATCTGAATCAGGGGAGGTCCGCCGCCGCAGGGGAAGAGTACGACCAGGCAAATGAGCTTTTTGATCAGGCCGACGCCGTTCTCAAGGAGGCCGTGGAAACCGCGGTCCAGGCGAATCAACTCTCGCCGGATGAAGAGTTCCTTGCAAGCGTCGACTCACGCAAAAATCAGATAGAGCAATCGGTACAGGACGCGAGGGTGGCGATTGTCGTTAAAATCGTCCGAAGAATGATCGTAGACGCTCAGGAGGACTACGAGGACGGCGATTTCGAGGCGGCGCAACAGGCACTTTCCGATGCGCGCGATGAATGGGCGAAGATCAACGAAGAACCGAATACGGAGGTTTCGTACTGGAGTGGACTGGTAAGCGCGGCCTTGAATGCTCAATCGGGTCGTGAGTTGAAAGACTCGGATCCGCTTCACGACGATCTGAGACTGTATCTGAACTATGCACAGGAAGCGTTCTACGATGGACGGGAGGCTTTGCAGGAGGGAAACGAGAACGAGGCCGAACAGGCGTTTGCGCATACCCGAAATCATCTTACCAACGTCACCCTCGTACGACCGAGAAATGAAGAAGCGAGGGTCCTGCAATTACGCATGTTGCAACTTACCGATCAGACGGAGTTTAACAACGAAATAGACGAAATAATCGACGAAGCCGAGGAAGCCATATACGCAAGCGGTGATCAGATAAATCCGGCGGAAGTTCAGGACGCGTATGACGAGCTCACCGACGTGCGTAATCTCGTACCTGATTATCCGGGGCTGCGACAACTCATTCTCGAGGCTGAATACAAGCTCGGGCTCAAAACCCGTCCTCCGAGTCAGGCCGATATAAACGAAGCGCAGCGGCTCGTCGATCGTGCGAGAGAGCTCTACAATTCGGGAGTTCAGCAGGTGTATGACCAGGCGAAGAAACTGCTCACGGAGGCGTTACGGATTATCCCGACGCACCGGGAGGCTCAGCAGTTGCGTGACCAGGTCGAGCTCCGGATAGAACCTACCGCCAAAATCGCACTTTCGGTCGAGGATCAGCAACAATATCAGGAGGCACTCGATCTGCTGGTGCGGGACAATCCGGAACGTGCACTCGCGATAACGACGAGCTTGATGCGTAAGGAAGGAAACAGTAACTACAAGCCGTTGAAAGACCTCCACAACAAACTGCTCAAGGAGGTCGCCGGATGAGAAAAGCGCACATCATCGTTGTACTCCTCTCAGTCGCGACCGCGCTTGTGACGGCCCAGACCGCTCCCGATCTGCTCTGGGATTATCCCGAAACGTTCGTCGAGGATCAGGCCCGATTCGTTCAGGTGAAGACCGGAGATGATCTCATGTTCGTCGCCTGGCAGGAAATCATTCCCACCGAACGGGGAGGAGAATCCTACGTTTCCGCCGCGGTAACCGGCAACGGAAGAAGATGGGTCCGCTTCGACCGGGTTGCCGGTCCGCTCTCATTCACCGGGCAGGCGGCTCGGATCTACTCGATCGCCGTGAGCGGCGATCTCGGGTATCTCGCGGTGTCGGAAGGTCCGAACCGGATCCGGATCTATCGCACCTCCATAGAAGAGAACGAGCTGGAGCTCGTAAAGGAGTTCACCGGGCTTCCGACCACCCTGTCTCCGAGAATGTTCGTCGGAGCCGACGGTGGATTACGTCTTTTCGTTACCCAATCGGTACCCGAAGAGCTGAGCGACATTGCAACGGCACCGACATCGATCTTCTATGCATATTCCGATGAAGGAGTTGAGTGGTCCGATTTCTTCCTCTTTGCTTCCGAAGGGGAGAGTGTCGGAATCGCCGGATTCAATCAGGTCATTGCAGGTGTTCTTCTTTTCCTGCCCAATCATACCGCGCTCGACGGAAGAGAATACGTGGTTTTCCAGGCGTATCTGCCGAGTGACGAGCTCGGTAATTTCAGAAACCAGCTGTTGCTTAAAATCAGCGACGACAACGGGAGAACCTGGTCGCCGAGTATAGTTTTGACTGATTTTGAAAGAGATCAAACCGGCCCTGTGGATCCGGGGGACTTCGACAACCAGAACGCCTATATTGCGCCTGTCGGGGATCGGCTCGGTCTCGCGTGGGAGCGAACCGCGTTGGGAAGCACCTCGCCCGATATATACTACGCCGAGCTTCCAAAGAATCCCGACGACGAAGAGACCTCGACGTATTCGAGAACAGCCGGGCCTGTCTTCGATAGAACCGACTCCCAGCGTGCACCCGCGATCTTTCAGTTCAAGGATACGACGTATCTGATCTGGTTCGACAACCGGTTCGGAACCGATCATGTATTCCTCGCCGAAAAACGGGGTGCCTTGTGGGTAGAAAAGGATTTAAGCAGCGAAATGGCGGGGCGTTCGGCGTTCGGCGTTATTACCTCGTTCAAAGGCGATCCATTCGCATTCTGGAATAACACCGCCGGGGATCGTAGAACGGTGGTCATTCTCGAGCCCGACTGGAGTGTCGGCGCACCTTCGATTGCAGGCGGTGACTTTCAGGCGGGAGAGCGCTATTCGCGTGACGAATATCAGGTAAGCTGGATACCACCGCAGGATTCATCCGGAATCGCCGGATACGCGGTCGGCCGCGACCGGGATCGGCAGGGACGGCCTCCGGAAGAGGTAATCGCCGGTCCCGGCGATCGTCGTGCTTCGGTATCGATGGAGGAAGACGGAGAGTGGTATATTCACGTCTCCGCGCGGGACATTGCGGGCAACTGGTCGGAGCCTGCGACGGTATCGGTTTTCCGTGATACCACTCCGCCTTCACCGGTTACATTTGTAGAGCCCGAAATCGACGAGGAAGGCTATCTCGTTTCGAACACGGGAACACTCGAATGGGAGCCGCCTCCCGAAGAAGACGTAGCCGGTTATAGCTATGAGTTTCAATATGTCTACGGTCCGGAGCTCACGGTACCGGTGGAACAGGTGTCGCTGCGGTCTGCGGGCAGCGCAATAGAGCTCGAAGAACCGGAGCTCGAGTTCGACAATATCGACAACGGGTTGTGGATGCTCTCGGTGGCACCGATCGATACGGTCGGGAATCGGGGAGAGGAGCAGCTGCTCTTTGTGAAAACGAACAAATACCGCCCCGTTACGTATATTACGACTGTCCGATCCGTTCAGGACGAGCTCGGGCGGGTTACCCTCACCATAACAGGCAGAGGATTCGCCGTAGGCGGTGTCATAGAACGTCTGATACTCGATAGAGACGGACGGGAACCGTATGATATCGTCTATCCGCGGAGCACAGGCGCGTATACCGTTCGAACCGACCGTTATATGATTGCCGAAACGCTGGAGAATCTCGATGAAGGCGATTTCCTCGTCGGAATCGATCATCCGGTACGATCGACCGCCTTCAACAACCGAAAAATATCGATCGCACCGACGGGAGAGGTGAAGTTCGGCGATTTTACCGCGTATAAACCGCCGATCCTGTTCAGACTCGATAGCGGGAAATATACCGTACCGTTGAATGTCATGGTACTTTTGATGGCCATAGGACTGCTCGGGTTTACGGCGATTTTTTCTACGCAACGAATGGTGCTTGTTGCACGCGAGGGACGAGTGTATCAGGGAGAAATCCGCGCACTCCTTACCGGAGAAATATCGGAGGCGGAACGGAGAAAAAGAATGGCAAAGATGAAACGAAAAGGAATGGGGTTGAGAATCAAGTTTGCGCTCTTTACGACGTTGCTTGCGATCAGCGTAGTATTGATCGTCGCGTTTCCTCTCGGTATCACCATGACCAATACGCAGGAACGGATACTCGCTTCCAGTCTGGAAGAGAAAACCAATGTACTTCTCAACAGCCTCGCTTCGAGCGCCCGGAATTTTATCCCGGTCGACCCGGAGGATGTAAACGACGAGCTCCAGCTGCGGCTTCTTCCGCGGCAAGGGCAGGGAGTAGCCTCCGTGCGGTACGTAACGATAACCGGTCAGGCACGGGAGCGTGAAAACGAAGCGGGAAACGTGGTACGGCCACCCGGGTTCAACTATATATGGGGGACGAACGACACGAACATCCGGGATAAGATCAGCACCGATGATCTGCAATACGGGACGTCGCAGTTACAGGATCCCGAAGAACTTCGTGAGGAGCTCGAGCGCATAGCCGAAGAGCTCAATACCGAGGCCCGTTCCCGCGTAGGAGATCTCGCCGACGAAATTCAAATACTGACCGACGAAAGTACCGCCATATCGGCTAAAATCGAGGCCGGAACCGTAACGGTTGAAGAGCTCAACAGGCTCGGAGAGCTCGGAGACGAACGGTCTGATCTTCTCAGTGAGCTCAACAATATTCTCGCCGATCTCAACACCGGAAGCTATGTATTTCCCGAGTTTGATGCGACCCATGTCGATCGTGATCAAACCGACTACATATTCTATAAGCCGATTCTCTCCTATGAGCCCGGAGAAGACACATACGTGCGCGGTCTCGTTCGTGTCGGCGTTACGACTACGAACATCATTACGCAGATCGACTCGGAACGACGGGGATTGATAATTACGACGGGAATCATATCACTCATCGCTATCGGTATCGGAATCATA
>CAYLZA010000288.1:0-4763 GCA_964387575.1 uncultured Spirochaetales bacterium
CGGAACCAATGACCTTACGCAGACGACGCTCGGATTGTCGAGGGACGACTATAATTCGTTTATGCCGGACTATACACAGTTCGACATTATTCCGGGAAATCCGTTCATGGATTTGAACGACAGCGTAAAAGAGCTCATTTCTACCGCTATACGGCGCGGTCGAATGACGCGGCCAAATCTGAAAGCCGGATTGTGCGGTGAGCACGGCGCGCTTCCCGGGAACATTCGTTTCTGCATGGACGCCGGATTGAATTACGTCTCATGCTCGTCATACAGCGTTCCGATTGCGAATTTGGCAATTGCACAGATAATGGTCGAGCGTAAGCACGCTGCTGAAGCTGAAACGTAGAGAAGGTTGGTGCAGGCCGCAAGATCGTACCGGCGGCCTGTGCCGCCGGCCGTGTTCTCGGGCGCCGGCGACGCTTATATCTGTTAACGATTACCAGATGGTAAACTTTGTCAGACCCTCTATTACCGACTTTGCCGCTTTTTTCGCATCCAGTGTCGGAATTGAGGCCTCTTTGTGCAGCGTCTGCTGGAAGAAGAAATCCAGTGTGTCCATAACTTCGGGCAGGTTGTAGAAAATCAACGCAAAATTGATACCCGTCGGTTTGAGGATAGTAAAGGCCGAATAGGTAATAATCGGCTCGTTACTCACCATGATTTTCGACTGGTTTTTGGCGGTGTACATATGCAGTTCCGAAAAACGATGTGGAATCTGCTCGTTGGTGTCCCGGTTTACCGGTTCTATATGTTTTTTCGAGTAATTCGGCGGTTCGACGAGTACAAAGAGCTTATTACCGTCCGTCTGAAATGTTAGCCCGTTTCCGGAGAGATAGATACTTTTGACCGTGCTGTATGCGACAATTTCGTATCTCGAATACGTCGAATTGGTATCAAAAAACGACGACACGATATAGCCGCCGTCTTTAGGAAGCTTTCCTTCCGAATAAGCTTGAAACAGGTCGAGCGCTTTTGCAGGCATCACGATCTCCTTAGATACGATAAACAGTATATGAATACTCGGCTGATATCAAGTACCGTCTGATCACTCGTGAGTGGTCAGACGGTTTCGACACGCTTCGGATCTCTCGAAATAGCGTGAAGCCATCTCCTCTACTCCTCGTTTTCGGTAAATCATCGCCATGTTTCTGTACGGACGCCAGTCTTGCGGAGCGGAGTCGGCGACTGATCGAAAAATCATGAGCGCGTCGTCGTACCGTTCCTCCTTATACAGTAGCACTCCGTGTATCAATCTCATTGAAATCGACGCGTCGATATAATCTATCGCGTGGCGGAGCAGCTCGATTGCAGTGTCCCTGTTACCGGTCTTCTCGAGAGCGAAACAAAGTGCCCGGAGATAACGTTCGTTTTTCGGATTATCCGCGAGTAACTGACGATAAATGATCGCCGCTTCGCGGTATTTTTCGGTTTTTCGATAGCAGAAGGCGAGGAGCCGTCGCAACGCATCGTTTTCGCCTTCATACGGAATATGGCGTTGAATTTCGTCCGTAGCGATTTCATAGCGCTCGAGATGTACGAGAAGTTGAATATAGCGTTTTCTCGAATCATGGTCCGACGGAAAGTGTTCGAAATACACATGATAGAGCTCAGCCGCCTCATAGTTTCTTCCTGTTTCGATATAGAGATCGGCCAATCCGAGATAAGCCGGTTTGTGGGATTCCGAGATATCGAGAGCCTGCCGAAACGCCTGCTCGGCCTCGCGATGTTTGTTCATTCTGAAATATGTTTTTGCCAACTCCGTGTTGATATACGGATCAGCGTCGCTTCGTTCGAGCTCTTCGCTTAATAACCGGATGGTTTCATTGGGATTTCGATTGAGCCGTGAGTAACAGAGTGCGGTGTAGTAGGAACAGATCTGATCTCCGGGACTGATCCTGTCGATACGGCCGAGCTCTTCGAGCATCTCCGAATACATACCTCTCTGCCAGCAAGTCAGCGAAAGACCGTAGCGCGGTTCGATTCGATTTTTGTCGCTTTCGATTACTCTTCTGAAATGATTTGCGGCTTTTTCAAAGATCTCCAGATTGCGATACGCTTCACCAACGAGAAGGTGCATTTCATCGGCAAACCGGTGCTCCTTCAGTACCGGTAGTGCAAAATTGATTGAACGACGGAATTTACCCTGTTGAAATGCCTCTATCGCCATCGACCGTTTGAGTGCCACCGGATCGACCTGCTCCTTGGCTCCTGTATCAAAACCGAGATCTGTCAATTCGTATACCGCGGCGTCTCGTCGTTTGAGCTCGAGAAGCAACTCCGCCCGTTGATAACGTAACAGTGCGTCGCCCGGTTTCATGTTTATCACGGCATCATACTGCGCGAGCGCTTCTTCGAGACTGCCCAAATCCTTGTAGCAGGCAGCAAGGTGAAGGCGTACCATCGGGGTGTCTACGCCCTTCTCGAGGAGAAACTCGAACATCTGCCGAGCCATGTCGGCTTCACCGCGTCTGAACCGCCGGATTGCTTCGACGGACAGCGTGTTTAGATACCCCGTATAGAGCGTAGCGTTTTCAGGATCGAGCTCAACCGCGCGGGAGAGATATTCGCACGCGATCTCGGGTCTTCTCTCCTTTATGTATGTAGTTCCGAGAAGCCCGATGATCTGCGGATTATCCGGATCGAGCCTGAGCGCTATTTTCAAATGATATCTGGCGTCTCTATACAGCCCCGATGCAAAATATGCACGACCGAGGAAGAAATGTCCGGCTTCCTCGTCGGGCATGATTTCGGTGAAGTAACGCAAAAAACGGATTGCCCGTTCGAGCTTACCGAGCGCGTGATAGCTGCGTCCCAGATAGAGAAAAGCCTGCGGGATTTCGTCGGTCTCGCTTATGATCGTTAAAAGAAGCTCGGCGGCGCGCTGATAATCACGTTGTTCCCCGGCCTCGATCGCACTTCGAAAAAGCCTTTTGTGCGCAGAACTTGCCATACGCAATGAGTGTACGGTTTACATGGCTTTTTAACAACAAAGAAAAGGCTCAATTGACACGGGTCGGGTTCTCTGACATATTTTCGTATGGAAAGTATCAATCTTTTCAAAAATCTTTCTCCGCTCGATCATCGCTACTATCTTGCCAATCGTGAGCTGTTCGAAAAACTGCAGGGTTGTCTCAGTGAAGAGGCAACGGTTGCATACTGTATCAGAGCGGAAATTGCATTGCTATCTTCGCATATTCATTTTTCTTTCCGGGACGATCTCGAGCTTCTGAGTGCAGTACGTAAGGTTGGAGATCAAATTACCGCTGAAGAAGTCTACGAAGAAGAAGCAAAAACCAATCACAACATTCGGGCGCTGGTCAATGTCCTGCAGAATAAGGTTCCTGAGTCGCTTGTGCCGTATGTGCACCTCGGTGCAACCTCGGTTGATATTCTCGATACCGCGTTCTCCGCTCGTATCCGTGATGCGACTTGTACCGTTGTTCTTCCGCTTCTGATAGAGCTCGAATCTTCGCTGACAACACTTGCGCACAATGAAGCCGAAACGCCGCAGGTCGGTCGTACGCACGGGCAATTCGCAGTACCGATCACCTTTGGGTTTGCCATGGCGGAGTATGTATCGAGGCTCGGAAAATCGATTCTCGAAATCGAGAAAAGATGCTCTGATCTACGGGGAAAGCTCGCAGGTGCAGTCGGAGCTTATAATGCAACGAGCATGATAGTGCCCGATCCTCGTGCACTCGAAGAACACTACCTGCGGCAGATGGATCTTGCCCCGACGGAGACTGCAACGCAAATGATCGAACCAGAGTATCTGCTCAGGCTTCTGCTCGAAATGAATGTCGCTTTCGGAATCATCGCCAATCTGGCTGATGATCTGCGGCATTTGCAGCGTTCGGAAATCGACGAAGTTCGCGAGAGTTTTGGTTCTACTCAGGTAGGCAGCTCGACGATGCCGCAAAAAAGGAATCCCTGGAATAGCGAACATGTCAAGAGCTTGTGGAAGGCATTCGCCCCACGGGTTATGACGTTCTATATGGATCAGATTTCCGAGCACCAAAGAGATCTTACCAATTCCGCATCCGGTCGATTTATAACAGAATATATTGCGGGTTTCGCAGCCGCAGCCGCACGGCTCAAAAAGGTGCTTTCCGTGCTCGTTGTAAATCGGGAGAAAATGCTCGAGAATCTTTATTATGGGAGCGGCGGGGTACTTGCCGAACCCGCGTATATCCTCTTGTCACTAAGCGGTTTCGGTGATGCACATGAAGAGCTGCGACAGGCCACCCTCGATGCAGAGAAAAACAATACTACGCTTGTCGAAGAGCTCGAAAACAGACCGGAAACATGGAAACGAATATCGGATACATTGGAGAAATCGGCCGGATTGAGCGCCAAATCTTTTTTTTCTTCGCCCGAAAACTACAGAGGTTTGGCGGCTCATCGCGCCGTGGAAATTGCCGAGAGGTACAAAGACACTATGGAAAAACTAAAGGAGAAGCTTAGATGAGCTTTCAGGAGTCACTGAGTTACGACGACATACTACTTTTGCCGTCGTATTCGGATGTTCTTCCGGCGGACACGAGACTGAAAACACAATTGGCCGGTGACATCCATCTGAATATCCCGGTTCTTTCGGCCGCGATGGATACCGTTACCGAAGATGCGTTGGCTATAGCCCTTGCGCTCGAAGGAGGCGCAGGCGTTATCCATCGGAATCTGTCACCTGAGATGCAGGCCGATCAGGTCGCAACAGTGAAACGGTACTTGAATTGGGTTATCGAGTCTCCGCTGACCGTTAA
>CAYLZA010000289.1:0-4758 GCA_964387575.1 uncultured Spirochaetales bacterium
GTCTCATGCAATGCAGATCAAAACCGTGGCGAGGGTGCAAAATGAGAACTGCTGAACTGAGAAGCATGATATTTCACTAAAGCTGAAGCCGCGTCCTTAGGGCGCGGTTTCCGTTTGCGGCTGTGCCTTTAATGGTTTGTCCGGTTCTCCGCGGCTTCAGCAGCACCGTAAGCCCCCAACGGGGGCGCTACCCACAAACCGCCTGACCACACCAGTGTGGTCAGGCGGTTGTTGATTTCGTTTTTGCTATTTTTGTGATTTACCGTGAAGAATTTCGGGACCATATTTCTGTGAGGTTGCATATGGTTCGTACGGCTCGAATCATCGGAGGAATCGCCGTCCACTCCCGTTTGCTGTGGTAATTATGTCCGCCGGTAAAGATATTCGGAGTCGGGATCCCCATTTCGCTCAATCGCGCACCGTCGGTGCCTCCTCGAATTGGTTTCAGAATCGGCTCGATACCGGTCTTACGGATAGCGTCCTTGAGAAAATCCACAATTCTCGGATCACCGTCGAGAAAAGATCGCATATTCGCGTATTGCTTTGTCTCATATACCTCTATCCCTCCGCCCGGGAATGCTGCTTCCACGGCATGTGCGTACGCCTTTAACGATTCCCGACGTCGATCGATTTCTTCGGTCTCGAAGTCCCTCAGGTATACGGTGCAGCTGCATTGCTCCGCGTCTCCGTTCACCTCGAGCGGGAGATAAAAACCGAATCGTCCGTCGGTACCTTCCGGGCTTTCATTTCGCGGCAGCAGCGATATGAAGTGCCCGAGCATGGTAACCGCATTTACGAGTTTCCCTCTCGCCGTACCGGGGTGCATCGAAATTCCATGGAACTCCAGATCGATTTTGTACGCGTTGAAGCATTCCGTTTCGATCGTTCCCTCTTCAGAACCGTCCAGGGTGTAACAACAGGTAGATTTCAGTATATCGACAGGGAAACGCCCCATTCCTTTCCCGGTTTCCTCATCGGGTGTAAAAATAAGCTCCAACGCACCGTGATTCGGCGCATCCCGGCCGATCAAACAACGGGCCGCGCTTATAATCTCCGCAATTCCGGCTTTGTCGTCGGCTCCAAGCAAGGTATTCCCCGATGCAGTAATAACCGCCCGCCCTGTATACCTCCCGATCACACCGTCCTCTGCAGGATCTATCGTCACCCCCTCACCAAGCTCGATGCTATTGCCGTCGTACGGATCGTGGACGATTGGCTCAACCCCCGCGCCGCTGACTGCCGAGGAGGTATCGACATGTGCCATGAACCCGATCGTCGGTGTGTTCTCATACCCGGGCGAAGCCGGAATTCGCGCGACGAGAAAACCGTTCCCGGTTGTTTCTACATCGCGCACTCCGAGCTCTCCGAGCTCCTGTTCGAGCATTCTGAGAAGCGTCCACTGCCCCGGAGTAGACGGTGTCTCGTCACTATGCCGATCCGACGTCGTTTCGATTTTTACATAGCGGATAAATCTGTCGAGAAGATCTTTCTCGAGAGCATCATCGGTACATTGCATACGACATTGTATGCAGCAATGATATGATAGTCCATGATACCGACTGATACCGACCGAGCCCCACATTTATGTAAGAATCCGACTCTGAACCTACATTTATGTAGCAGAAAGAACTATAGCCGGCGGACCACGAATTGAGGTAAGATAGGTAAGTCTTTAACATAAAAATATTTAAAAATAAGTGCAAAAGAAGGCACGGAGTTTGCTTTAGTATATAGAACACACGCACACGACAGGAGCTTAACATGAATATTCCGAAGGACGCGAAAGAAGTCGTTTCACTTATCGAACGGGAAAAAGTCGAGGTCGTCGATTTTCGATTTATGGATTTTCCCGGCTTGTGGCAGCATTTTTCGGTACCGGTTGGTGAGGTCGATGAAGACACGTTCGAGGAAGGTCTCGGATTCGACGGATCGAGTATCCGCGGATGGCAGGCTATCAACGAATCAGACATGATCGTAAAACCGGTTCCCGACACCGCATTTATCGATCCGTTCCTCGCACACAAGACGCTGGTGCTGATCTGCAACATCTGCGATCCGATAACGGGGGAGGATTACTCGAAGGATCCGCGAAACATCGCTCGAAAGACCGAAAACTACCTCAAGAACACGGGAGTGGCGGATGTTGCCTACTTTGGCCCTGAAGCGGAGTTTTTTATTTTCGATGACATTCGATTCGATCAGAATGAGCACTCGGGCTATTATTTCGTCGATTCAATAGAAGGGCGATGGAATACCGGCCGCATGGAAGAACCGAATCTCGGCTATAAACCCCGGTACAAGGAAGGATATTTTCCGGTACCTCCCACGGACAGTCTGCAGGACATCCGAAGCGAGATGATGCTGACACTCGAATATATCGGGGTACCTATTGAATGCCAGCATCACGAAGTGGCGACCGGAGGACAGGCGGAAATCGATATGCGGTTTGCACCGCTTCTGGATATGGCCGACAATTTGTTGAAATACAAGTACATCATCAAAAACACGGCGAAAAAGCACGGGAAAACCGCGACGTTTATGCCGAAACCGCTGTACAACGACAACGGAAGCGGGATGCATATCCACATGTCGTTCTGGAAAGACGATAAGAACCTCTTTGCAGGTGACAAATACGCCCGTCTTTCCGATACCGCGCTGCACGTCATCGGCGGTCTTCTCAAGCATGCTCCGGCGCTTCTCGCGTTTACCAATCCGACGACGAATAGCTATAAGCGGCTGGTCCCGGGGTTCGAAGCTCCGGTAAATCTAGCGTATTCGAGCCGTAACAGAAGCGCCGCTATACGTATACCGATGTACTCGACATCGCCGAAATCGAAACGCATGGAGTTCAGATGTCCCGACCCGAGCTGCAATCCCTATCTGGCATTCTCGGCGATGGCGATGGCCGCAGTCGACGGTATCCTCAATAAAATCGACCCGGGTGATCCGTTGGATAAGGACATCTACGATCTCCCGCCGGAGGAGCTCGCGCAGGTGGAAAAAACGCCGGGATCGCTCGATGAAGCACTCGGAGCGCTCGAGAAAGACCATGAGTTTTTGCTGAAAGGTGATGTTTTCACGCCGGATGTAATAGAAAGGTGGATTGAGTACAAACGAGAGCACGAGGTGTTGCCGTTCAACTTACGACCACATCCCTGGGAATTTGCCCTTTATTACGACATTTAGTACATTTCTCGTAAATGCTACCCTCCTGAAATTCCGGCCCGGTCGAGTCCACGTTGTGGATCTCGCCGGGCCGTTTTTTTTGTCGCCGTGATCAGACTGTGGTGAAAACAACGGTCGAATTATGCCCACCGAATCCAAAAGAATTCGACATAACCGTGCCGAAGCTTTTTTCGACGGGTTCGGTATTCAGACAGGTAAGCGGGACATCGGGATCGAGATTCTCGATGTTGATGTTGGGCGGTACCGTCCCGTTGAGCATCGCCTGAATCGATATAATCGACTCGATCGCGCCCGCTGCGCCGAGAAGATGCCCGTGAATTGACTTGGTTGATCCAACGTTTATATTGTCTTCCTTCCCGCCGAGTAAACGGGCAACCGCTTTTGCTTCCGCCACATCGCCGACCGGCGTTGCGGTACCGTGCGTATTGATATACCCGATTTTCGATGTATCGATTCCACCGGTGTCGACGGCCATTTTCATCGATCTGTACGCGCCGAGACCTTCCGGATCCGGAATTACGAGATCGTGTGCATCACCGGACATTCCCATTGACTTCATTTCGCAGATGATATCGGCACCACGGCTCTTTGCGTGCTCATACTCTTCGAGTATCAACGCGCCGGCGCCTTCAGCAATAACGAAACCGTCTCGATCCTTATCGAAGGGACGTGACGCGCGTTCCGGCGTATCGTTGTATTTGGTAGAAAGCGCACGCATGTTCGAAAAACCCGCAACGCCGAGCTCGGTTACCGCCGCTTCGGTTCCTCCCGCGACCATAACATCGGCAAGCCCGTTTTTCATAATCAAAAACGCCATGATAAAGGAATGATTTGCGGTTGCGCATGCGGTTTGCATGCTGAGATTCGGCCCCTTTATACCAAAGATGACGCTCAACAAACCGGACGCGATATTCCCGATCGCTGCAGGAACGTAGAACGGACTTACACGACGGGCACCTTTGTTTGCAAGCGCCACCGAATTGTTGTGCTGGGCCTCCACCCCGCCCATTCCGCTACCGACGCAGATCCCGATTCGATCAGGCTCCGCAGAAATATCGATTCCGGAGGCGTGAATAGCCTCATTGACCGCAGCTGCCGCGTAATGAACAAACGGATCCATTCGTTTTGCCGTTTTAAGATGTTCGCCTGAAAAATGCTGCGTATAATCGAAGCTCTTGACCTCTCCTGCTACTTGAGATTGAAGATGCGATGCGTCGAAACGAGTAATGTTCGTTATACCGCTCGCGCCGACCGCCGCCTTCTCCCACGTTTCGGCAACGTTATTTCCGAGAGGATTTACCGTCCCCATCCCTGTTATTACGATTCGTTTCCCTTGCATAGATTTCGTTTTAACCTCCGGCGCTATCGAACATCATCCGGGGACCCGGAATGTCCGAAATATCGGGAGACCTCCCGATGTTGGCGTACTATTCCACGTGTGCCGCTGTTGATCAAGAGCCTTATCGTCGTATCAGGAATTCGCATTATGAACCGTTGGCACGGTTTCCCACTACCATAACCCTGTTTTTGGTGCCTTTCCTCATCGGTCATAATGCGAATTCCTTGCGCCGC
>CAYLZA010000290.1:0-4750 GCA_964387575.1 uncultured Spirochaetales bacterium
CTGCCTGCCATGAAGTTTTTTCTCCACGTCTCGAGGACGATTCGGGTGATTCAGGATGACTGCGCCAGATCGAATTTTTTACACATCTTCGCATTCGTACCGTTGATCGATCCGATAATCCGTTTGCGCATTTGGTCGATCGAGCGATACACGTCTTCTGCAAGCCGCATATATGCAACGCGTATTTTGTGTCGATAATAGGATCGTGCATCGATCGGCGAGCCGAAGCTTACATGAACCGGATGACGCCGTGGTCGTATTCGGCCTTTCGGCAGCACCTGATATGTTCCGTGGATATATACGGGAACGACCGGGATTCCTACCCGAAGGGCTATGAGACCGAATCCGGGCTTGAATGGGTGAAGCTCTCCATCCGTCGACCGGGTACCTTCGGGGAAAACCAGCATACAGCCGCCGTGTTGTGCAATTGCGCGACACGCGTCGACCGCCCGAAAATCGAGTTTCGATCTGTCGATTGCGACCATGTTAAGCACGTGAGAGGATAACCAGGCGCGAAGCCTGTTCTTGTAGAAATAATCGCGCGCGCCGAGCGAATAGACATCCTGGAAGTGCGAGCCACGTGCGGCCATGACGGCAGGACCGTCGAGGTGGCTGGTGTGATTCGCTACAAGGAGATACGGCCCTCGTTCGGGCACATTTTCTCGACCGTGAACGCTAAAGCCGAGCCAGCTCTTGAAAAAAAACAAACCGGTTCGCCAGATAATTTCCTGGATATAGCGGGACGATATTCGAGAAACAGGATTTTTTGGTCTGAATGATCTGACTTTTCCCAACGAAAACCTACCTGTTAACGGGTAATTGTTTACCAATATACTCGGCAGAAGTAAGGGGATCAACGTGCTGACCCGCCGATGAAATATACGGTACAATACCGTTGGTGAATAGGGAACGTGCTCTCGGAATTGCCGCAGTTTTCTTTTCGGAACACTCATCGAGCGCTCATAGTGACGGGCGCTCGTACTTGCGAAGGAATCGCTGAAGATGCACAGTGCTTGGATGGATCCCGACATCATCGTGTTTACAAAGCCCTGGCCCGAGCTCGAGCCGACGGAGCTGGTTGCAGTGGCAAAAAATCTGGATGTGGACGGTATCGAGCTTCCGGTCAGACCGGGTTTTCAGGTTACTCCGGAACAAGCTGAGACCAAGCTTCCCGAAGCGGCCCGGATACTCGCAGATAACGGTCTGAAGATAGAGAGTGTCGCCGGCAGCGCGGAAGAGCGCATCGTCGTTGCCTGCGCGAAAGCGCAGGTCCCCCTGATTCGAATCATGGTACGGATTCCGCCGGAACGCGGATATTTCGATGTTATCGATGAGACGAGAGCAACGCTTGATTCGCTTGAATCTACGCTTCGTGATGCGGGGGTCGTTATCGGTATTCAAAACCATTGTGACCGGTTTATCGGAAGTGCAATCGGGCTCTATCAACTGGTGGAACCGCTTGCTTCGGATACCGTGGGGATCATACTCGATCCCGCGCATTGCGCCCTCGATGGGGAGCCAATCGACATGGCGATCGATATCACGCGGGATCGCTTATCACTCGTGAATCTGAAAGGTGCATTCAAGCGGCGGATAAACGGCGTGAACAGCGTTGAAGCACGGTGGCGAACCGAGTGGTGTACGGCACGGGATGCAGGATATTCCTGGAGTGAAACAATCGGGTTGCTGCGGAATGCGGGTTACGAGGGACCGCTTTGCCTTCCCGTTGAGTATAGCGATCCGGAAACCGGAAAGCTTATGGAAGGTGATGCGGTCCTCACGCATCTCAGGTACGACCGCGCATATCTGGCCGATCTACTTTCGAATGACCGATCCGGCGGGACTGAACGCACGGTTTTACGAAACGATTGAAACAGATAATCGCAGTTTTGACGATCATTGTCGTGATTCTCGCCGGATGCGGACTCAGAAGTGTCGATGTCGTTCCAGATGACGCCGAGCTCTATTTGCACGGTGAAAAATACGATTCAGCCGGTATCGCGAAAAACGCGCGTCGCGGGGATACCATTACGGCAAAACACGAAGGGTATCATGATCTTTCCTATGTAGTAACCAAACAGAGTCCGCGGGATCTCGACCTCGAGCTCACGCCGTTTATCTATGAGTTGTCGATCGTCGTTACTCCGGGCGACGCCGAATTAACGGTAGACGGAGAGGCCCGCGTACTCGAGTCTGTTTCGGCGGATGCCGAGGACGGCGATGGTGCGAAGGATCGATATTCACCGGCAAAGGGGCGATACGAGCTTCCGTACGGAAGACATACTATTGAAGTAACTAAAAATGGTTTCGAGCCGGTACGTCGCGAGCTTTTCCTCGAGGAAGCCGAACGTCATGAGATCCGGCTTATGAATGCGGGATCGCGTCATGAGTTTATCGCAGAGATAGACACCGGCGTATGGCCGAAACAGGTAATTTTTTCACCTGATGGTGAAAAAATTGTGATTCCCCTGCTCAAAGGGGAGGGAATCGATATAATCGATTTTCATTCATTGACCATCAGCAGATACGTGGTACCCGAATACGGTGAGCAACGTTATTTCCCCGACGGCTTGTTCTCGGACGACGGAACGCAATTCTATCTGTCACAGATGCCGACCGACAAAGTTCACGTACTGTCGTTTCCGGGGCCGAAGCTGGTACGGAGCTTCGATACGGGTGGTATCTGGTCAAAAGTCGTCGTCTTTTCTCCGGATAAAACAAAGCTGCTTGTTTCCAACTGGGTAAGTAACGATATTTCGGTCTTCGATACGAAGACGCTTACGCTCGAACGAACCTTGAGCTACGAAGCGCGAACCCCCCGGGGGCTTGCATTTACTCCCGATGGCACGTATCTCTACATCACATATTTCGATTCGGGACACATCATCAAGGCACGCGTTGATGATTGGAGCGTGGAGAAGAGCTTCGCCACCGGTGGGGCGAACCGCGATGTAGTCATAGATTCAATCGGCAAAACCGCATATGTCAGCAATATGACGTACGGTCGCATTTATGTCGTTGATATCGAATCAGATACGATTACCAAAACGATACGGGTCGGTCACAAACCGAACACGATCCATCTCACTCCCGACGAAACAACACTCTATGTTTCCTGCCGTGGGCCGAATAATCCTGTCGACTACGAGCTCCCGAGCCCGGAAGACGGAGAGATTTACGTAATCGACACGGAATCGCTCGAAATCGTAGAGGTGATCCCCGGTGGGAATCAACCAACCGGTCTGGATATATCACCCGACGGAGCGTTCCTTGCCTTCAGTAATTTTCAGGACAACAACATCGAAATTTACAGAATTACGCGATAACTGATCCCGCGGCGACGGGCGGCGTTGTTCGGCGTTGTGCGGTCGAGTGTTTTTGTTTTATCAGTGATTTAAATTCTCGATTAATCTCACATATTACGTAATCCGGCCCTTGTGAGACCGGGCTTCAAATGGTATTTTAGAGTGATCTAATTAAAGAGGAGTAACGATGAGAAAAACTATTATAACTATTGCAGTCATATTAATGGTATGCGGTTCGGCCTCCGCCGAGGTTTCGATAGCCTCGAGTCCCTGGACTACTATCGAGATGTCCGAATCGGTCTTTCATGGATGGGGTTCGATCTCCGGCGAGATTAATCTCATCAATTCTATTTCGGTGGCCGCTGACGTGGGTCTGGCCGTGAGTCCGCGGGTAATAATAGGTACGTCGTTGAAGATGAGGATTCTTCCATTCAATGGAAACGACCTCGGCTACGACGGGTATCCGTACAACAGTCGAGATTTCGGCCACACCGGTTCATTTTTCTTTGGGACAGGGCTTGGCTTCGGATACGTTTTTCCGACGGAAACGCTGGCAAGTGTGCCGGTGATCCGTGTGCCGATTGAGCTCGGTTATAAATGGTATCCGATTCGACAGTTTCTGGCGCTTCCATTTCATTTCCTCGATGACATCTTTATCGAAGCGCAACTGATAGTCGATCTGAATATTTCGAGATGGACGCAGCTATTTGATTATGATCCCGACGCGAACTACGATGCTGCTTTCGATATGGTAACGATCGGTCTCTCGTTCGGGAATACATTTTAAGGAGGTCATAAAATGAAGAGCAAAAAAGTATGGAGTGTAGGTACGACGATATGCATAGTGGGAATGTGCTTTCTGGTTATGAGTTGCCTGAGTCAGCGAAATCTCGGATACAGCTACACCGCGTATGAGAAGCCTGAAGCGGATGAGATCAACGAGACGCCCGCAATGCTGCAGGATCTCAACTTCTACGAGGAACAATCGTTGCTTTACACGGAGTTTGCATCGCAATTCTATGAGCGTAGCGCAAGCAAGTGGAGAGATTTCGGATCGATAAACAATGCAATTCTTTTTTTCGAGAAAGCGATTCAGTACAACGTACACAACAACAAGGCACACTTCTGCCTCGGGCTTGTATACTACGAGCAAGGAGATGCGGTAAAAGCCCTCGATCATTTTCTGAGCATCACGCAACAGGATAAAAAGACGTACCCTTATGACATCGATTACTACCAGGCGGCTCAGATGATCCTCGACCATTTTCCGGTTCGGGCAAAAATCACGAGTATCGCAAGGACGTTGGAAGCGGGTGAGTCGAACGATGTAAAGCTCATAAACGCCGGAAGGAATCAGGGTGTTTTCGAGAATATGGAGTTCGATGTGTATCGTATAGGTATGCCTATCCGCGATGTAGATTCGATGGAGATAATCGGTCGGGAGG
>CAYLZA010000291.1:0-4746 GCA_964387575.1 uncultured Spirochaetales bacterium
GCAACCCTCGAGTTTTCCCGGATACCCCGCAGGGGCTACAGCTATGCGGATACCCCGATCCCATCTGCCCGCAAACCGTCACTCGATGATGACGGGGTATTCGTGTATGAGCTTCCGACCGACGCTACGCTCCGAAGCAAGGCGGCCGCTGCAGCTACTGCAAACGGTGACGATCGGCCGGTAACTCGAGCGCCCGACACGGAAGACGCGCCGGCGAGACAATCGAGACGATCGAAGCAATCGAGACAACCGAGCCGATTGAGTGGAAGGCCGACTGAATGCAGGCTGGTAGCTTCGTATCGGGATATCATCGATCACTATCCGATCAGGTATGAGCTCGATGATCGATACTGGTGGATAAATCATATTGGTTTTAACAGCGATTCATCGCGGATTCTGTTTCTCTTCAGACACTGCGATAACCCGCTGAATCCCGGACCGTGGAGCACTTCGATGTACACGGTCGGAATAGACGGAAGGGATTTGAGATGCGTGCTCCCGAACGTCTACTGGAGCGGGATGATTTCGCATCAGCTCTGGGGACGTACACCGGAGGAGATCATCGTCGATGCGGAGTGGCGGGGGAGGGGACACGAATATGTCGTTCTCGATGATTCGCCCGGATTTACGGCGGATCTTGTTTCGACCGGTCTCGGACCGGCGGGACACCTGATATTCTCCCACGACGGAACCCGTCTTCTTGCGGATACCTATCCGTCATCCGACGGTCGGCAGCAGCTTGCGTTGGTGAAAGCCAATACCGGGGAAGTTACGGTTATCGGCCGATTTTTGCACGACGCCCCTCGTGAACGGCCGAAGGATCTCAGATGCGATCTTCATCCGCGATGGGCGGGGGACGACTCGGTAATAACGGTCGATTCGATCGACGACGGACGACGCGCAATTTACATAGCCGAGCTGTAATTTCCTAAATTTTCATGTTCTCCGTTATTTCCGGTCTCTCGAATTGTAAACGATAGAGCCGCGCATAAAAACCGTCCTTTTCCATGAGCTCGGTATGTGTTCCCCGCTCGATGACTTTACGCTCGTGCAATACGATCACCTGATCGGCGTTACGAATCGTCGAAAGCCGATGCGCAATGATGAAGCTCGTACGGCCTTTCATGAGCTCGAGAAGTCCCCGCTGAATGAGCACCTCCGTAAGGCTGTCTACGCTCGATGTCGCTTCATCGAGTATCAGGATCCTCGGATCGGCGAGTATGGCCCGCGCTATTGCGAGTAGCTGCCGTTCGCCCTGCGAGAGGTTCATCCCGCGCTCCTGCAAAACCGTATCGTATCCTTCGGGAAGTCGCCGGATAAACGTATCGGCCTTGGCAAGCGATGCAGCTTTTATCGCTTCTTCATCGGTGGCTCCCGGCCGACCGTATTTTATATTATCCATTATCGAAGTTGCGAAAAAGTACGGTTCCTGGAGCACGACGCCCATTCGCGTTCGAAGCGAATCCACGTCGAGTTTTTTTATGTCGTTTCCGTCGATATAGATCGTTCCCGAATCGGTATCGTAGAATCTCGACAGAAGATTGACGAGCGTCGTTTTCCCCGCTCCGGTCGGTCCGACGATGGCCACGACCTGACCGCTTTTTGCTTCGATATCGATATGCTCGACAACCGTCTGGTTCGGTAGATACCCGAAGGAGACATCGTTAAAAGATACATCTCCTTTTATGTCCTGCACCTGCGTTGCATCATCGGCATTGGTAATCTCCGGCTTTGTGTCGAGTATTTCGAAAACCCGCTCGGCACCTGCCAGTGCGGATTGAATAAGATTGTATACATTCGTTATCTGCCGCAGGGGCTCGAAAAAACGTCTGGCGTAGAGGACGAAAGCGGTTATGAGACCGATCGAATAGGTCTCTGCCGAGTTGATCGCGAGAAGTCCACCGACTCCCACGACCAGAGCAAGACTGAATCCGTTGATAAATCGCATTATCGGGTGCAGAGCGAATGACACGATTTCCGCGCGTTGTCCCGCTTCTCTCGCCTGATCCGAGAGCTTTACGAACTCCTTATACGTGGATGATTCCCTGTGAAACGACTTGATCAATTTTACCGCCGACACCGATTCGGCGATACGCGAGCTCATCATTCCGATGAGCATCTGGTTCTTTCTGAAGGCGCTGCGCACCATCTTTCCGATGATCGAGGTAATCACGATCATGAGCGGCAATACGGCGAAAACTACCAGGCTCAACTTGATATCGAGCACCACCATGGCGATCAGTGTACCAACTATGGAAAATAGCCCGTTTAAAAGACTTGTGAATCCGTTTGTAAGTGCGTTATAGATCATATCGGTGTCGTTGGTGACGCGGGAGATGATGTCTCCGAGCCCTTTTTTGTCGAAATACGACATGGAAAGCGATTGGAGATGAGAAAACGTGTCGCTTCTCATCCGATAAATAAGCTTGTTGCCCGCGCGCGCCATGAATCCGTTGCTCAGTATGTCTGCTATCCACGCACCGACGTAGATAAACAAAACGATCACCATTTTAGAAACGAACGCCGCTGCGTCGGGATTCAGCTCGATGTGGAGTTGAATAGCTTTTCCAATCCGCGCGGGACCGATGGCCTTCAGCCCGGCACTGGCGACAATACCGACGGCAACGACGATGAGCGAGGGCCAGTGATTTCCGAAGTAGCGAAGCATCCGTCCGAGGGCGGCTTTGAAATTCGTAGGGGATTCGATTCGTGCGCCGTGACGTCCGCCTCCGCGAAAACCTCCGGCCGGACGGGCTCCCGCACCTCTTGCTCCACCCCCTGCTCCGCCTCCCGCTCCGGTTCTCGATGCTCCGTGTGATCCTGCTGGAATGTTGCTTTGCCGGCCGGCTCTGTTACTCATGCTCGTATCTCCGCGCTTTGGGTTTCATATATTTCCTTGTACATTTCGTTGGATTCGAGGAGCTCGTCATGAGTACCGGCTCCGACGATTGTACCGGCATCGATCACCACGATCCGATCTGCAAGCATTATCGTGTTTACCTTTTGACTGATAATCATAACGGTTTTGTCGGTGAGCTCACGATACAGATTCGAGACGATCGTTTTTTCTGTTTGCGCATCCAACGATGAGGTAACGTCGTCGAGTATCAGGATGTCCGGGTTCGAAACGATTGCCCGGGCAATGGCGACCCGTTGTCGCTGACCACCCGAAAGCCCGGCGCCCCGTTCTCCGACATGCTCGTCCCAGCCATTCTCTTTTTCATTGATGAGATCGATTGCACACGCGATTTTTGCCGCCCGATCGAGCACATCCTGACCGGCGTCGGGGCGTGCATAGGCGATATTCTCTCTGATAGTACCCGAAAGGAGGATTGTTTCCTGCAGCACCATTTCCACGCGTGTACGTAGCAGCGACAGATCGATCTTTTTTACATCTACCCCGTCGATAGAGATCGTACCGCTGTCGGGATCATAGAATCGGGGTACGAGTTGGGCAAGGCTGGATTTGCCCGAACCGGTACGTCCGAGAATACCGACTTTTTCTCCCGGTTGTATCGTCAGATTTACGCTGTCGACCGCATTTTCTCCTTCTCCGTATGAGAAGCACACCGAGTCAAACTGCAGCTTGCCGGTCAGACGTTCGAGTTTCTCCGGGTCGGATGCGTTTTGAATCGACGGCTCTACCGCCAAAAGCTCGTTTATACGTGAAGCGGATGCAGATGCCATTGAGACGAATTGCAATACCATCCCGAGCGCCATCAGCGGCCACATCGCCATCAGCGCGTAGTTGTTAAATGCCAGGAGCTGACCGAGCGTTAGACCCGTTGAAGCGGGATTGAGGATATTCTCTATGACGGCGGTGCCTCCGAACCAGGAGATGAGCACTACCGACAGCTGACCGAGAAAAAACAGAAAAGGAAAAAGTACGGCAATCGTATAACCGACTTTGAGAGCGAGTCGGAGAAACGCCGTGTTTTTCTCGTTAAAACGATCTTTTTCGTAATCCTGTCTGGCAAAGGCTCTTACGACTTTGGCTCCCGCCAGATTTTCCTGTAGCACGTTATTCACCGCATCGAGACGTTTTCTCATTTTGAGTATCAACGGTCTGATAAGTGTTGCGGCTACAAAGAAGAAAACCATCGTCCCGGGAAGCACGATCGCCATGACGATACTCAATCTGGCGTTGGTAAGAAACATAACGATAAGACTACCGACGAGCATGACCGTTGATTGCAGAATCATCAGGAATCCCATCCGGATAAACACCCGCACCGTATTCACGTCCGAGCTCATTCGAACGAGAAGCTCTCCGGTTCTCCAGGAATCGACGTTTGCGAACGAAAACGACATGACTTTTTTGAACAGATCATTTCGGATATTGAACGCCATGTGCTGACCGGCCTTGACGAGTAACATCCCGCTCAGAAAGTGGAGCCCGGCTCCGGCTATCGCTGCGACGAGTATTCCGAGTGAACCGAGTATTACCGAGCGGGCAACACCGGTGGTAATCCCGTAGTCCACCGCCCATTCGACGAGCTTCGGTTGGGCGAGGGTGAGGAGCGTGGCGATGATTACGGATACGAGTGAAAACGTCATAACCCGTTCATGCCCTTTTAAATATCGAAACAAGCCGAATAGTGACCCCATGTTTACTCCTCCCTGGTGTGCGGCCGGGTAAGTGTTTTGTCGATCTCATGCGCCCCGCGCCGATCAGGAGCGACGCTTTCCGCGTGAACCTCGTATTCGGTGAATCAGATTCGTCAATCTTCTGCGGAAATTCCGCCC
>CAYLZA010000292.1:0-4731 GCA_964387575.1 uncultured Spirochaetales bacterium
ACCAGGTTCACCAGCGCCTGCGCCAGTCGGTCAACATCCACCGCGAGAGAGGGGTGCCTGATCGTACCAGTCGCATCGGTTGAATCGTCCCTTCTCCGCAGTATTCGCCGTAGACAGGTCTCTCCCACTGATCAGATTCGCCGGTGAGAAACGGTACGAGGCTCTTCCCGTCGAGTCTCTCCACCCCCGGCCACTCAGGTTCCGCGCCTCCGAGCTCGGTAAACGTCGGAAAAAGATCGACGAGAGAAACCGGCGATGAGATCCGCCGTCCCGCAGGGGAGCCGGGCATTCGTGCAACGAGCGGTACCCGCATCGACCATTCACGAAACGTGCGTTTGTACCACATTCCATGCTCTCCCTGCATATCTCCGTGATCGCTCGAAAAAACCACGACCGTGTCGTCGGCGATTCCGAGTTTTTCGAGCTCCGAGAGAAAATCGCCGACCTTGTCGTCGATATAACTGGTCATACCGAGATAGGCGTGTCGAGCGGCCTGCACGGTCTCGGGTGACGGAGGATATGTATCGGCTTCGTGGTGAATCTGAATCCATCGGTCGTACGGTGTCATCTCTTCAAGGGGATACGCGGGAACCGATGGCGGCGGTACATCATCATCGGCATAACGATTCCAGTATTCTTCCTGGATTACGAACGGATCGTGGGGATGGGTAAACGATACGCAGAGAAAAAACGGACGTTTTTGAGGTGTAAGCCGTCGGACGAGCGATCGCATACATCGAAGCCCGCGTTCCGCCGTTTCTTCATCGTAATCGAGCTGCATGGTCCATGCGCATGGTCCCGATTGGTGGAGATAGTGAATGCTCGTTCCGAAATTCGGATACGTTCCGCGGGTCCAGTCCGGGGTCCACTCGAAATCGGACGGATAGATGTCGGTGGTAACTCGATCGTTGAATCCGTGAAGCTGATCGGGACCGACGAAATGCATCTTGCCCGACAACCACGCTTCATACCCGGATCGGCGCAAGAGATGGGTAAAGCTCGGAACCGAAGCGGGGAGCTCGTTTGCATTGTCATATGCACCGACCCGGTGCGGAAGACGTCCCGACATCATCGAATTCCGTGACGGTCCGCACAGGGGGCTGTTACAGTACATATTCTCGAAGACGACTCCTTCCTCGGCGAGCCGGTCTATATTGGGTGTCTTTACCGTGGGATGACCATAGCACCCTAAGGCCAATGAGGTGAGTTGATCTGCCTGAATGAAAAGGATGTTCGGCGAATTGCTGCTGCTCATGTTTTCCTCCTCCCGCATAGTATGCCGGAAACCCCGGATATTCCCATCCCCCGATTCGTGCGGTGTCGCGAAATCGCGACGATACGGCCGCAATTTCTTACATTAAATGCAAGGTCCGGGAGGCCGGGGACGGGATTTCCCCGAGCCGCCGATCGAGGAGGTTTTCGATGTTTCCATCTACGCGAATGAGAAGATTGAGACGGAGCGGTGAGATACGAGAGCTCGTTGCCGAAACCCGGTTGAGCACGAGTGACTTCGTTCTCCCGTTTTTTGTAACACACGGAACCGGGGTGAAACACGAGATAGAATCGATGCCCGGCAACTATCAGCTTTCGATCGATGTGTTGATCGACGCATGCCGGAATACTCGTGCGCTCGGGATACTCGGCGTGCTTCTGTTCGGAATACCCGAAGCAAAGGATGAAACCGGCTCCGTAGCATATTCAGATGAAGGCATCGTACAACAGGCGGTCGCGGCGATCAAAAAGCACGTCCCCGATCTTCTCGTGATTACCGACGTCTGTATGTGTGAGTATACGAGTCACGGTCATTGCGGTGTAATACGCGATGGTAGCGTCGATAATGATGCAACACTCGAGCTTCTTTCGCGGCAAGCCGTCTCCCACGCTCGAGCAGGAGCGGATATCGTGGCGCCTTCGGATATGATGGACGGCCGGATCGGCGCAATCAGAGCTTCCCTCGACAAAGCCGGATTCTCCGAGACGGCGATTCTCTCCTATGCGGCGAAGTATAGCTCCGCATTTTACGGTCCGTTCCGCGACGCCGCCGGCTCCGCTCCGCAATTCGGTGACCGGCAATCGTATCAAATGGACTATCGCAACGGACGGGAGGCGATTCGGGAAATCGAGCTCGATATCGAAGAGGGTGCCGACATCGTAATGGTGAAACCGGCGCTCGCCTATCTCGATATCATCCGTGCAGCGAAAGAGTCGGTCAATGTTCCCGTTGCCGCATACAACGTAAGCGGCGAGTTCTCGTGTGTCGCCGCAGCGTCCGAACGAGGGTGGGTCGACGGAGATCGAATCATGATGGAGATCCTCCACGGTATAAAACGGGCCGGTGCGGACATCATCATCACCTATCACGCCAGGAGAGCCGCAGAGCTTCTCGAATAGACGCCGGACGAGGGGGTTGTGTGCGGATCAGCTGCACCGGGTATCGTGAGTACGGGACACGGCCGGGTCCGGAATCGGGTGGACGATCGGGATTCAGATCAATACCTTCGGGTCCCGGACGGAGAAGATATAAAATCGACGGGGAGGTCGATCATGTCGAAATCAGAAGAGTTGTTTACGCGCGGAGTCCGAACGATTCCGGGAGGAGTCAACAGCCCGGTACGGGCGTTCCGATCGGTGGAATCGGGACCGGTATATATTTCGAGCGGAAAAGGTTCGCACATGCAGGACGTCGATGGAAATGACTACATCGATTTCGTTTGTTCATGGGGCCCGCTTATTCTCGGCCATGCGCAGGAGCGAGTTATCGAAGCGGTAGAAAAGGCTGCCCGGAAAGGGACGAGCTTCGGTGCAAATACCGAAGTAGAGATCGAGCTTGCCGAGGCTATCGCCGGGGCGCTCCCTTCCATCGATATGGTACGGATGGTCAATTCGGGAACCGAGGCGGCGATGAGCGCGGTCAGGCTCGCCCGGGCATATACGGAGAAACGGAAGATCATCAAGTTCGAAGGCTGCTATCACGGACACGGTGACAGCTTCCTGATAGAAGCCGGTTCGGGAGTTTTGACGCTCGGTATTCCGGGAAGTCCCGGAGTTACACAGGGGACGGTATCCGATACGCTGATCGGCAGCTTCAACGACATCTCCTCGGTGGAAAAGCTTTTCGAAAAGCACGAAGGGGAGATCGCAGCGGTTATCCTCGAACCGGTTATGGGAAATGCGGGAGTTATTCCTCCGTCTTCCGGGTTTTTGTCGCAGCTTCGAGAGCTGACACGGAAACATTCGGCGCTGCTGATATTCGACGAGGTGATAACAGGTTTCAGAGTCGCCTTCGGAGGAGCGCAACAACGATACGGCATCGAGCCTGATCTTACGTGTCTCGGAAAAATAATCGGAGGCGGATTTCCGGTCGGCGCGTTCGGGGGAAAACGGGAGATAATGGAACACCTCGCTCCAACCGGTCCCGTATATCAGGCGGGTACCTTGTCGGGGAATCCGCTTGCGATGACGGCGGGACTGGAAACGATCGGAATCCTCGGTGAGGAGGGCACCTACGAAAAGCTCGAAGAGCTCGGAAAGCGGCTCGAAACCGGCATTAATAACAATATTAAAAAATTCGGGCTCCCGTACTCTACGAACCGGGTCGGATCGATGATGTCGTTGTTTTTTACCGAAAAACCGGTCGCGAGCTTTGCCGACGCGGAAGTCACCGATTCGAAGGCGTTCGATCGCTATTTCAATGCAATGCTTTCTCGCGGAATCTATATCGCCCCGTCCCCGTTCGAAGCGTCGTTCGTGTCCGCCGCCCACTCGAATGATGATATCGACCGTGCTCTCGAAGCGAACTATGAGAGCCTGCAAATTGCGGCCGAAGAGGGGTGAGATGTCCATTGCGGCGGCGCGTAGACCTACACATCGATGGTTGAGTTGAAAATTCCTTATTCCATGTGTAAGTTTTGAGCAGTTATGAACGAAGTTGTCGGTTTAGACGAGAAGCAGATCGAAACATATTGGACACGCGGGTACATCGTTATCGAAAATGCTCTGAATCCCGAAGAAGTAGAAGCCGCGAAACAGGGACTTTCACATATCGTACAATCCTATACGAGTAACCCTGAACAGTTCGATGTAGAGGAGAAAACCGATTCGGACGGAAGTCAAAGCGGTGTAGTATTCAGACAAAAAGACGGTCCGCTTTTATTTCAGCTCGAACGGAAAATCTCCTATCAAAACGCGACCGCCGAAGAGCTCGAGGCACACGTACGTAAGTATATGTGGTTTGAAAATGCAACGCCGATATTCAAGCACATTTACACCGAGCATCCAAAAATCGTAACCGCAGTCACATCGCTCCTCGGAGACGATGTGGAGCTCTATCAGAGTATGGCACTCGTCAAACCGGCGCATATCGGAATCGACAAACCGTGGCATCAGGACAACGCGTATTTTGCGGTGGAGGATCTCGACGGAGTACTTGGTACCTGGATCGCTCTCGATGAGGCAACTATCGAAAACGGATGTATGCATTTTCTCCCGGGTGGGCATCACCACGGGCCGCTACGGCGAAACAGGAAAATCTGTAAACCGAGACCGCGTCTCGCCTGTTTTGCAGCTCACATGTAGTTATTCCTTGGCGAAATTCCTGGCCTCCCTTTTCACGTCCTTGACGCAGCAGTTCTCATTTTGCACCCTCGCCACGGTTTTGATCTGCATTGCATGAGACCAAAATGCGCCATATCGGGCAAAATGAGAACTGCCAACGCCGGATTTCGCCGGCGG
>CAYLZA010000293.1:0-4701 GCA_964387575.1 uncultured Spirochaetales bacterium
ATAAGCGGGACATTATGATAGGAGGATCTCATCGTCCAGATCGTGTACCGGTCGGGGGAAAATGTTTTGCTCGAGTACGCACCCACACCGACATCGATAAGGATCGGATTTGTATTATCGTATACCACGACATTGCCGACATCATTGTGGTTGTGACTCTCTTCGTTATTGCTTCCCTTTACAACGAGAAAAAGACCACTCCAGGAGTCCTCACGCTCGCGAGAGCGAAATAACTCGATTCTGTCCAGCCATATATCCCTTCTATTGAACGTTCGATTTTCAACAGAATTCGGACCATTATATGGCGGGAAGAACGAATGAAGTACCGAAAGCATGATCTCCGTTTTCGGATCGACATCCTGAGGTTGTACGCGGGTCTTTGTTTTTTCACCGATAATTTCCCGTGCGATATCGGAAACCTCCGGCGTACCGAAGGTCTCACCGAATCTCAGCATCGTCATTACCCGTCGAGCGGAAATGTCCGAATCCGAATCGTTGATAGCGACGAAACGATTGTTTCCCACGTAGACCGTTACCGGATAGACCGCCATCTTCCTTATGCTCTCCTCCACCGTAAGGTCGATTTTTCCATCGGAAGCACTCCGTAACAGCAACGTCCCGTCAATAAGCGCCTTCGTAGTCATCGTCCAGTAGCCGGCGCCCTCGTCGCACCCGCCGTCGTCGGGAGCAAGCTCGAGAAACCGGTCAACGCTCTTGAGTATCTTATCTACTCCCGCTATTCGCGTATCTTCATCGTCTGCCAGCAACAGAAACGACTGGAGCACGTTGAAATTGCAGAACGGATTCCAGTTATTTATCGGCTCGAGCCGTCCCGTTACAGGGTGATGTTTTCGATTAAATCCCATCCACCACATGTCGTCGCGCTCGAGATAGGGTCTGATGATACGCTCATTAACCGTACGCTTGATTCGCTTGAGTATATTCGGACTGTACCCATCGAGATCGGATTCGAGCAAATATACAGTCCAGGCGAGCAGTGCTCCGATCCTGCTTGCAATAAGATCGATCCCCGGATCGTCGAGATCGGGCAACGGTCCGGGATCCCCGCGTCGCAATCGATCGTTGGTCGGATAGTACCAGAGCGATAGACCACACAAATGCCAGATCCCGTCCACTAATTGGTCGATAAATCTTCCCCGGTCTTCCGCGCACTCCGCAAATACCAGCGATTTTATTGCCCGAGTCGTCGAAGAAAATGCGAGCCACGCCGGATTGTCTTTCTGGGTCAGCTTCCACTCTCTGCGCCAAGTTTTTCTGCAATCAGAAGCGCTCAGTCCAATCCATTCGTGTGCAAGCGTTTCTTTGCCGTTATGTATCAACAAATCTCGTGTGTTTTGCGGCAATTTTTTCCATTCATCTTGTTTCCGTGCAACAGGGACGGGATGAAATCGATTTTTCGGTAGTATAAGATCCCGAAGATTTCCACCGTATTTTTCGTACATCATTGTATTTATTACCTTTTAATTGCCTTATTTTGCGCGCGTGCGGATAACGACATGAGTCGATACCGTAGTTGCAATTCGCACGTTGTTCAACCGGCGGCTACGGTTTCCAGGAGATGGTACGTCTTTTATACCACCTACCGTTTCGAAACCAGAGAAACAAGAGCCCTATCTCAGCGAAGATGGAAAACGAAATACCAATCCATATACCCGATGTGACTGCGGGCCAGACAAACGCCAAAAGAGATGCGGCGCCGAGCTTTACCGGAAAATTCGCCAATATCGATGTCTGCATGAGCGCATCCGTATCCCCTGCTCCTCGAAATACGCCCTGCAGAACCGCCATTGCAGCGAGAAAAACGATGGCAATTGAGAGTATCCGTAAATACGCGGCTCCGTGTGATAGAACGTCCGCGGCAGGATCAAACGGCAGAAAAAGGAATCTCGGGATGATGAGAAAGATCAACCCGAGCACGATGAAGATCGCAAATCCGATTCCCATCCCTACCCGGATTACCCGTCTCACCGCGTTCACGTCGTTCCGTCCGAGCGATTGACCGGTAAGTGTAGCAACCGCCGCCGAAAGACCGGTACTGAATACCGCGCAGAAACTCGTAAGGCGTAACCCTATGCCGAACGCCGCGACCGGTGCAGTTCCGAACACCGCAACCATCCGCAGCAGTATCATTCCTGAAACAGGACGGGTGCTCATCTGTCCGCCGGCGGGCGCAGATATACGTATTATGTCTTTTATGAGTCCGCTGTCGAGCTTAACACCCTTCATAGACAGTTTCGGAACCGGTCCGGTGCCGACGACGAGCAGTATCATCGCCAGCAGAAATCCGACGCAATTGCCGATGAATGTGGCTATACCGGCACCGGCGATGCCGAGCTCGGGAAACGGACCAACCCCGTAGATAAGTAATGGATCGAGTACCACGTTTACGGCGTTTGCCGATGCAATAAACAAAAGCGGTATTCGCGTATTTCCGCATCCCTGAAACACCGCTCCGATCGCCAGATAGCCGAAGAGGAATATGGAGCCAAGCCCGATATACTGGAGATAAATCGCTCCTCCGGTTACGAACTCTTCGCTCCTACCGAAAAATCGTATCAGAGGAAACCTGAACACGAATACGACCAGAAAAACCACGACTCCGCAGCCGACGGACAATACGATGCCATGCAGGCTAATTGTTCGCACCCGCTGCAACTCGTCCCGACCGACAAAACGCGCCGTAAGAGCAAGAACAGCAGCTTTGATTCCTTCCCCAAAACCAGTCGTAATCCTCATTACGGTCGAGGATGCTGATACCGCAGCGACCGCGTCGGTCCCGAGCCGCGCGATAAATCCCATATCGAGTAGACCGAATCCGGTAACAAGACCGGTGGAAAGCATTACCGGCCACGCGAGAGACCAAAAACTTCCAATGGAAACCGAACGCCTCATCACAGGTTTTTTCGATGCCATAACGTCTTGCTATACAACGATATAACCGGCGGTAGCTGCAACCGGCTTACCGGCGACATCGCAAATGCCTATCATCACCAATCCTCTAGTATAAAAAACGGCGTCGGTTCCGATCGACAAGGCACACGCCGCCGGTTACCTATGGTGTGTCGTATCCGTTCGGTTGTCTACCGAGCCCTATCCCATATTTGACTCGAGCTCCTTCATCGCTTCGGTGCCGAAGAGAAGCTCGAAAACGGTTCGATAGGCATTTTCCCGCCCTCGTCTATAGTACCATGACGCGCTCTTTCCTGAGGAGCGATCAATTGATGATTTTATGATTTCTATTTCGATAAAACTCCTGAGCTCCGACATTCTTGAAATGAGCTCTTCACGTCTTTCTTCTGCAATTACCGGTGTTGCCTGCGTTCCGGAAAGAGCCTCTTCGGGTAATTGCTCGAGAGGGCTCGATATATCGGTCGTTTTCTCTCCTTCCGCCGTGAGCTCGCGCATCGTAACAATCAAACCGAGTAAAGTCTCTTTTGCAGAGCTCTCTTCCTTTCCCGTAAACGGCGATATTCTGATATTCGAGCGGATTTTTACTCCTATGGTCGTTGAAATCAAACAATCGTTATAGATTATGGTTTCTCCGGATAGCGCTCTCTCAGCAACTTCGTCGATTTCACCTCCCGAATCGTTACCGGTGCGGATATCGTCCGGCGAGCTCTCTATTTCCCCACCGTGCTGGATATCGAACATCTCCCGAATATCTTGTCCTGACGCATCCGCTGCCCGACTTCCGGTTAGCTCGGAAGCACGTTTGTTCATATACTTGATCGAAAGATCGGTATCGGTAACGATTATCCCGTCACTAAGAGATTCGAGCATACGCGACATGGCGCTCAAATTGGCGAGCCGTTTCTCCTCCTGTCTGTGTTTATACATTGCCATCCGAATAGCCGTTTCGAGAGATTCCTCCTGGACCGGTTTGAGCAGATATCCGTATGGCTCGGTATATTGGGCCCGCTCGAGCTTCTCCTCACTACAATACGCAGTCAGATAAATAACCGGGATGCGTTGCTGTTCTCTGATGTGCGCAGCAGCCTCTATGCCGTCCATCGAACCCTTGAGTCGTATGTCCATGAGGACGAGATCCGGTTTGAGCTTTTGCGCAATTTCAACGGCAGCTTCACCCGTATCGACCGTAGCCGCGATATCATACCCGAGGTGCATAACGCAATCCTGAATTTGCATCGAGACGATTCCCTCGTCTTCTACTATTAATATTGATTCATTCATTTTCCTCTCCGTACGAAGCAAAAACAATCGTATATTCGAGCCCTGATTCCTGCCTAACGTCGAGATTTCCGTCCAATTGTTTGATCAGCACGTTTACGATACGAAGACCGAGCGAATCCGAAGACGTAACATCAAAATCATCCGGAACTCCGATACCGTTGTCCCGAATTAACAATCGATAGATAGGTTGCTCGACTGCGTGAAATCTCACATCGATTTCCCCGCTCCGTTCGCCGGGAAACGCGTGTTTCAGCGAGTTTGTAACGAGCTCATTTACGATGAGCGCACACGGTACTGCAACATCGATACTTAGATGGATCGGTTCAACATCGAGACGCACCGATATACGATTTTGGTCGACCGCATACGAATTTATCAGGTGCCGTACAAATGTTTCGAGATAATCGGAAAAGTCGACGGCGGATAAGTTTTCCGATCGATAGAGCTTTTCATGAATAAGAGACATCGATTGTATACGATTCTGCATTT
>CAYLZA010000294.1:0-4694 GCA_964387575.1 uncultured Spirochaetales bacterium
TTCTGCGCCTTGTCGCTGACATCAGTGTTTTTCACAAGAAACACATCGATATCCCATGCTTCCATGACTTCTTTCACCAGGTCCAGTATCTCCTCAAAGACATGCCCTTCGTCGATGAACATGGCTTTCGGCATGGGAATCCCCCTCTCCAGGCAGACCTGTCTGAAAAGCCACAACATGACCGTGCTATCCTTACCCCCGGTCCAAGCGACATGAAGTTCATTGCGGTTATATCGATCTAATGCCTGGTTGATAATTGTTTTGGATTGTTCGATCTTTTTCTCCAGTGACAGTGCCATCAATGTTCTTGTGTTTTTGTTCATAGCTTTTCCCCTTGGTAAAAAAAGAATAGTCAGTGGTCATGTTCAAGTCTCAAAAAAGAGTAAACGTTTCGACATCTTGTGCGTGTTTGGAATGGCTTTTTGATTCTGACTTCCTGATACCACGCCACTTCTTGTCTTGTTCTGTTCAGAAACGATCGCGCACATTTTTCACAACGGTCTCAAGCTCCGTTCTGATTTCATCAAGACGGCCCCTTGAAAGCGCTTCAAACCGCATGACGAGAACCGGCTGGGTGTTGGACGCACGCACTAACCCCCAGCCATCGGGGTGCAGAACCCGCACGCCGTCGATATCGATGAAATCTATGCTTCGGGATCGGAAATATTTCGCCACTTCTTTAACGATAGAGAATTTCGCCTTTTCCGAGCAGGGAACACGAATTTCCGGGGTGGCGTAGGTTTGTGGAACGTCGATGAGCAGCTCGGAAAGGCTCTGGTTAGTGGCGGAAAGAATTTCGAGTAAACGGCAGGTGGCGTAGACGGCGTCGTCAAAACCGAAATACCGATCATTGAAAAAAATGTGCCCGCTCATTTCCCCTGCCAGTTCGGCGTCGATTTCTTTCATCTTCTTCTTGATAAGGGAATGGCCGGTCTTCCACATCACGGCCTGGCCGCCATGCTTTTCGATGTCGTCATAAAGGGTTTTCGAGCACTTGACTTCAGAAATGAATGTAGAACCGGGTTTACGAGACAAGATTTCTCTCGAAAAAACGATCATCAACTGGTCGCCCCAGATAATATCGCCTTTTTCGTTTACAACGCCGATCCGATCGCCATCGCCGTCATAGCCGATGCCCACGTCGAGCCCTTTGTCTTTCACCAGCTTTATCAGGTCGCCCATATTGTCTACAACGGTTGGATCGGGCTCGTGGTTTGGGAAATTACCGTCCATATCGCAGTAGAGATCGAATACCTCACACCCCAGGTTTTTTAAGATGGGCACCGCCAACACCCCTGCCGTGCCATTGCCTGCATCTATCCCAACGCGAAGGTGTTTCTCTATGTCTATATTGCCAAGGATGTATGCCTGATAAGGTGCAACGACATCGACATTTTCAAGACCGCCTTTGCCTTCAGAAAATTCTCCCCGTTCTACAATACGACGGATGGCCTGTATGTCGTCTCCGAACAGGGTGTCGTGGCCACAACATATTTTGAAACCATTATACTCGGGAGGATTATGGCTTGCGGTGATCATCACAGAGCCTTCGGCTTCCTGTTGCCATATGGCAAAATAGGAGACGGGCGTCGGACATACACCGATATCCAGCACATCACAACCGGAGCTTCTTAGGCCCTCAGTGACGAGCTGCCCATAGGTATCCCCGCTCAGCCTGCAATCTCGTCCCTGAACGATTCGCTTTTTCCCCTGAGATTGGAGATAGGTTCCGATTCCTTTTGCGATCAGGAGTACGTCACTGTCCGAAATATCTTCATCAACAACTCCCCTGATATCATATTCTCTGAAAATGTCCGGGTTCATAAGACCTCCTAAACATCCAAGGTTAAAGGTTTTGTAGGAAGTTACTGGGCCTGAGGACCAACGTTCTCTGGCTAAAACTAAACGGGCTTTGATCGCGGTAGTTTTTCCACCAGCTTCTTTATATCTTCCGTACGGTTTTTGGGCACCACTAGCAAGCCTGCAGGAGCATGAACGAGAACGAGATCTTTCACGGCGACCAGCATCACCGTTTCATCGCTGTTTTCACAAAAAACGATGTTTCCCTCGGCATCGAGGGAATAGACCTGCCCCCGTACACAATTACCGGCACCGTCTTTCTGCAAAAAGTCTTCCAGTGCCATCCATCCCCCGACGTCACTCCAGGAAAAGCGGCTTGCCACACAACGGACGTTTTTCGCCTTTTCCATCACCGCAAAATCGATGGAAATTTTCGGCAGATCTTCGAAAGCATCGCTAAGTGCCTGTTCCCATCGTGCCGTTTTATCTTGCTTTACGGCTTCTCGCAGTATTTGAACGTGTCCTGAAAGATGGGTGTCAAGTTCGTTGAGAATCGTTTCTGAGGACCAAACGAACATGCCTGAATTCCAGTAATATCTTCCCGAATCCACATATCTTTTAGCAATGTCCAGATTGGGTTTTTCCTTGAACCGGACAAGTTCGTAGTGGGTAACGGCATTGAACTTGCCTGCTTCGGCCCCTCTTTCGAGATAACCGTAACCTGTCGCGGGGTAGGTAGGTTGTATGCCGAAAGTGTAAAAAAAAGGGCCCTTTAGTGCTTGTTCTACTGCAGATAAAAGGGTTTGATGAAACTCTTGTACGGGGTGAATGATGTGGTCTGCGGTGAGGGTGGCAATGGCCGATTTTCCAAAGCGTTTTTCAACAAGTAGTGCCGCAAGAGTTACGGCGGCCGCCGTGTCACGCTTCATAGGTTCGCCGATGATATTTTCATCCGGAAGCTCGGGCAGTTGTTCCCTTGCCTTGGAAACGAATGACGCATTTGTTAAAACGAGGATACGCTCCGGAGGGACGATGTCGGATACGCGGTCAAAACTTTGCTGAAAGAGGGTGCGGTCACCGAAAAGGTTCAAAAACTGTTTGGGGTTGTCTTTCGTACTCAATGGCCAGAATCTGGTACCCGTGCCCCCGGCCATAATTACGACGATGAGGTCCTGATATGTTTCGCCCATTAGGCCGCTCCTGGTTCGCAATAATTTTTCATCTACACTACGATCTGCCGAAGTCGTCTTCGAGACGCTCGATGTCATCCTCGCCGAAATAGTCGCCTGTCTGGACTTCAATGAATGCCATATTCTCCGTCCCGGGGTTTCTAACGCAGTGGATTGTACCACGGGGAATATCTACCGCTTCGAAAGGCTTGAGAAGCAATTCCTCGTCATTTAGGGTAACCAAGGCGTCCCCTTCGATGACGTACCAGTGTTCCATCCGTTTCTGATGCCGTTGCAGGCTGAGACGTTTCCCTGGATAGACCACAATACGCTTCACTTTATGATCTTTCTCGTCGGCATAAACCTGGTAGAATCCCCACGGACGATGGTCTTCTTCAATAACAGGGCTCATTGGTCATTACCTCTATTGCATGCAGTGAACATATGGAAGAGTTCATTCGGGAACGGGTTTTAACGGAGAGGGTTTCTCGAGATGTTCCGTCTCTTCGTCTACATAACCTTCGAGCCTCAATTTTAGTACTTCCATATCAATGCTATCGGGAAGCATGGAAAATATCTGTTCCAAGTAGCCCCTCTTTTTTACCGCTAGTAATGACGGCACGAATGTCAGATCGTATATCCAACAGCACAACACGAGTTTGAAATCGTTTAAATAAGTGAGTTTTTCATACTTCGGTGAAACGCCTGACATCGCATCGGCCAGAATGTCACCCGAAATCCTGCGGTCATCGGCGTCCAGGTCAAGTGTGTCGGCCAGAAGGGCGTGGGTGTTGATGGAAAAATCCCTGATCCAGGTTCGAATGATGTCCAATTTGTCGGCGTCGCGCAAAATGGCCGTGCCGACATAAGTTTGACGTCCCAGGTTTTCCGGAAGCGTAAATTTGTTATGAAACCAGATTATCCGTGATACGAGGCGCCTCTTTCCCAGCGGTAACGCAACGAAAAAACTTTCCTTTCATATAAAACGCGAAAGGTATGTCTCTTTTTAAAAATAATGCCATCCCGGTTTGCGGCTCGCTGCAGGTATTCATCGGCGTAATCGGCAAAATATCTAACATAATAGGGCAGGTGGCCGGCAAAAGCGCTCATCTCGTTACGGGTTCGACAAAGAGGCGAGCAAGGCAGGCGTGCGGCTTGCTACAGCAGCCCCTCCGAGTCCAGCATGTCCCGGAATCCCTCGTTCGGGTCGACCTGTGGCTCCCAATCGAGGATGCGCTTTATTTTGGAAATGTCCGGTACAAGGTTAAGGCGTTCCAGTTTTCTCTTTCTTTTCTGTTCCGTCACAATCTTGAGGGGCCTATCGAGGATTTTCGCGATGACGTCAACTAGCTCGACGATGGATCTTTGGACCCCGGTGCCCACATTGAAAACCTCGAAGCTGTAGCTGTCCTTGTTAGCCATGGCACGCATGGCCCGAGAGATGTCCGAGGTGTGAATGAAATCTCGTTTGGGGTCCACATTGCCCAGTTTGATTTCATCTCCTTCAGGGATCTGCTTTAGGATGTCCGGTATCACATGGGGATTGGTTTCACGGCGGCCGTAACCGTTGAACAATCGTGCCACACCACACTTTATCCCCGTGTCCTGATGGAAAATACGCGTCAGTTCTTCGCCGAACAATTTTGTGGCTCCATAGATTTCTACGGGACCTGTCGAATCCGTTTCCACATGCGGAGTATCCTTGATGGGATAGACCGCTGCCGT
>CAYLZA010000295.1:0-4693 GCA_964387575.1 uncultured Spirochaetales bacterium
ATCTTCACCGGGTGGCGGGAGAATCAATCCCGGGGCAACGCCGTTTACGCGAATCGACGGTGCAAGCTCCGCGCTCAGCATTCGGGTAAGGCTGAATAGTGCCTGTTTACTCAGATGATAAGAGACATGGTGTTTGTCATAATCGAGTATTCGCGTATCGAGAAAATTCACGATTGCACCGGTTTGAGCGACTTCCGCCATCACCCGAGTAAGCTTGAACGGCGCCATCGCATTCACCTGAAGGTTTTTGGTGATTGATTCCATCGAAAGGTCGGTGAGTCGATCTTTCGGGAACATCGATGCGGAATTGACGAGAAAATCGATCGTGCCGGCATGGGTCTGAGCAGACTCGAACAACCGCGTCGTCTCCTCATTTGACGAGAGATCGGCACGGATGGTAAAGGCGGATACTCCGGCTTTACGAGCTTCATCGGCCGCCTCTTCGGCTTCGGCTTCAGAGCGGTTATAGTGAATGACGACATTGCAGCCGCTTCGGGCAAGGCTCAGCATAACGGCGCGGCCTATGCGTTTAGCGGCGCCGGTAATAAGTGCCGTTTTACCCGTGAATTTGAACACCGGCAAAAAGCTACTATATTCTGTAGACTGAATCAATGAGTGAACACAACTACTATGTAGGACTGGACATCGGTACGACGAACTTCAAGGCTGCCGTCGTCGACGGCAACGGATCTATGATCGGGCTTTATCGGGAAACCGTACTTTACAAACGGAGCTCCACCGGTACGATTCGTCTCAGCCCGGAGGAATTCGAGAGATTGATAGCCGCATGTATTCGAGGCGCCTGCGGTTCCGCCGGGATATCGACCACGGAAATTTCGGGAGTAGGATACTCCTCTCAGGCAAATACGTTTCTCCTGCTCGACGATCGATATGAGCCGATATCCGATATCATTTCGTGGCAGGAGTACGGACCGCCCGAGTATCCCCCGGAGGTACAATCGCTCGTTACTCATCCGGAGTTTAACAAGCAGACCGGACTCGATACATTTTCCGAGAAGTTCGCCGTCGTCAAGCTCCGGGCGATGAACAAGACCGGCGAGCTGAGCCGGGCTCGACGTGTGGCGATGATTTCCGATTATTTCGTGTATCTGCTTACGGGAAAGTTGATCGGAGATCAGAGCACTGCTTCACTGCTCGGGATTTTTGATCTGCCGAACAGACGATGGTGGAGCGAGGGGCTCGAGATCCTCGGATTCAAGGAAGAGTTTTTTGCCGACTTGGCGGCTCCCGGAAACTCAGTCGGGAGCGTGAGCAAGGCGGGAAGCGAACGGACAGGACTGAGGGAAGGTACGGGTGTCGCCGCCGGCGGATTGGATCACTTTATCGCCGCCATCGGTGCCGGTGCCGGCAGCGTTGCCGATGCAAGCGAATCGACCGGGACCGTAATGGCCTGCGTGCTTCCCGGTGTCGGTTTGGAGGATGTTGAACGATCCCGTGTTGCCGATGGGTGCGCCGGACCCGGCGGGAGCTCGGAATCGTACTATCGGTATGCGTTCGATTCGTTCGGCGGAACGCTTCTCGAACGGTACCGGGAAGAGCATCACCCCGATCTGAGCTTTGCAGAGCTTGACGAGCTCGCGGAAGCCGCCCCACCCGGAGCGGGAGGGCTCGTCGCGCTTCCCGGCGATGACGGTGGTGTTCGATTCGAGCGACTGCAATTTTCCGAGGGCGACGATGCTATCACCTCTCGCGTCAAACCCGGGAAATCCGCGAAACCGGCAAAATCTGCGAAACCTGAAGTGCCCGGGCAAAGCGAACGTACCGGATGTGAAGTCCGGGCTATCCTCGAGGCGGGGGCGTTACGGCTCCGGAGGCTTATCCGGATCACCTCGGGCGGCGATGAGATACGCTCGATCGTTTCGACCGGGGGCGGTGCGAGAAGCGATATATGGCAATCGATAAAGGCGTCGGTCGCAGGGGTGAAGATGATCACGGTGGAAACCGAAGAGCCGGCGTGCGTCGGTGCCGCCTATCTCGGTGCCCGTAGCTCAGGCGCGTTTGCGGAAAATAAAGGTCGGCTTTCCATACCCTCATCGTGGACTAAATTACGAAAGGTGTACGAACCGGACGAGGAACTGACGGCACGGTATCGGGCTTGGATCGAGATGGCTGAATCGTCGATTCTCGAAAGGAACATATAGTGGCGATTATTGTAGCGAACTCCGAGGCATGGCCGGGAATCAGGACTGCGTCGAGTCTCATGGAAAAACGAGCTCCGGGGCTCGATATCATCGAAGCGTCTATACGTGAGATCGAAGCGGAACCGCGGGTGCATTCGGTAGGACGAGGCGGATGGCCGAATATGGCAGGAGAGGTGGAGCTCGACGCGAGCATCATGAACGGCGACACGCTTGCTACCGGAGCGGTCGCTGCGCTGAAAGGCTATCTCTATCCGATTTCGATTGCACGGATGGTCATGGAACGACTTCCTCATGTGTTTCTCGTCGGTGAAGGCGCCGCGAGATTCGCGCGCGAATGCGGAGCGGAAACTGCAGAGCTCCTGACCGAGGATTCGAAACGCGGTTATCGTGAGTGGATCGAGGAGAACGTCGCTTCCGACGATCGTAAAAAATGGCCCGACGTCGATCTGGCTTCGTATGCACGAAAGGCGATGGATCCTGAGCAAATCGGAGGAACGACGTGCGTGCTCGTCCAGGATCAATCGGGTACGATTTCGGTCGGTGTCAGCACGAGCGGGTGGTCGTGGAAGTATCCGGGAAGAGTGGGGGATTCGCCGATTATCGGTGCCGGATGTTATGCGGACACCCGCTATGGCGGAGCGGCGTGTATAGGCACCGGGGAAATGGCTATTCGCACGTCCACCTCTCGATCGGTCGTACTCTATATGAAAATGGGGATGAGTGTTTCCGAGGCGTGCCGGGAGGCGGCCGAGGATTATTGCGCTCTTTCGGGCGGTGTTATCCGTCGTGTCGTTATTCATGCGATCGATAATGTCGGTAATCACACGGTGCTTTCCGCAGCGTCGGGAAAGGAAACAGAACGGTCCTACTATCTGTGGAGCCCTGAAATCGGCACATTCGAGGAATACACCTCGGAAACCTTCGTTATTCGTTGAGCAGCGATTCGATTTTTTTGCGGTCGTATCCATGAAGTCTGATCACGGACTCGCCGGTGATGTATTTTTTGTGTGGCCCGTAGATAGTCGTAATCTCAGGCAGGTAGTACCCCTGTATAAAAACGTGTAACAGTCCTCGCTTCGCCAGAAACTCCTCGAGGAGCGGAATTGAAAGGAAGTGCTTGTTTTCGACGAGCTTCCCGTTAGTGTATTGCTTGTAGAGATGGGTAAGCGTAATCGAATTCGGTGCTTTCACGGTAAAGACGAAATCGTCGGGCACGCTTGCCGCGTATTCTTCCACGGTTTTCCGTCTCGGGAGCGAAACCTTATTTTCACCGAACAGCGACCAGAACCATTGATCGACCGTGTCTGATCATTCGTGCGCCTCGTCTTTTCTTTGTATTCTGAAGAAGTGATGCACATCGGGAGTTCGTTTGAAATCGAACGGTATCGTTTCCTCGGTAATATTATCTACGCGGCATGCTGAAAGCTGACTCGTGTCGAAAACAAATCGTTTGAAGTTGGTAGAAAAATAGAGGGTTCCTCCCGGCGCGAGGCGGCGAAGTGTCTTTTGTATGAGCGGTATGTACTCGCGCTGAACCTGAAAAAAACCCTTGAATTTTTTTGATCTCGAAAATGTCGGCGGATCGAGAAAAATCAAATCATATTCGCCCTGTGCATTTGAAAGCCATTCACGCACCTCCGCCCGCACGAGCTCGTGATTGTCGTCAAACAGATTATTGAGCGCGAAGTTTTCCTTTGCCCATTCGGTATAGGTGTTCGAAATATCTACGCTCGTCGTTGATGCCGCTTTTCCGTCGGCTGCATACACCGAGGCGGTTCCGGTATAGGAGAATAAGTTCAGAAACCGTTTGCCCTCCGCTTCCTCGCGTAATCGCTCACGGGCGATCCGATGATCGAGAAATATCCCGGTATCTATATAGTCGCTCAGATTAATCAGAAAGCGCAAACCGCCTTCATTTATTTCGTAGAAGACGCCATCAGTCGAAAGCTTCTCGTATTGCGCTCCATGTCTCTGGCGTTCCCGCGCTTTGAAGAATACGTTCTCCGGAGAGACACCGGTCACGTCGGGCAACGTCTCGAGTATAATGTCGAGACGGATTGCGGCTTTTTCCTCGGAGATCGTATGTGGTGGGGCATACTCCTGAACGTGCAACCATGTTCCTTCGTAATAGTCTACAGCTACCGCGAACTCGGGCATATCCGCATCGTATAAACGATAGCTCGTAATTCCGTTTTTTTCCGCCCATTTCCTGAGAGAGCGGAGATTCTTCCGTATCCTGTTCGAAAACATTTCTCGATAGTCGTCTTCGAGCGGGTCTCGTTGTCTCGGCGCAGCTCGAGTCTGCCCGAGCTGATCGGGGCTTTTTCGCCGGGTACGCGGCTTTTCATCGGCATCTGCTTCCCTATCTGCTTCCCTTCGAGGGCTGTAGATATCAAAATGCGCAAGTGTGCAGAGAATCGGTCCGTTGTGGAGTGTATGGGTCTTGAACGCTCGAAGACCGGTTTCTTTCGACAGTATTTCCTCCGAAGCGAGCAGCGCGGCCCTCCATCCGGGAAAGTTTCTTTTGAGCA
>CAYLZA010000296.1:0-4688 GCA_964387575.1 uncultured Spirochaetales bacterium
ATAAAATCCCATCGGCCATGCGTTGAGAAGCGCACAGGTAAAAATCACCGGATAGTGTGTACGGATCCAGGAGGTACTGTACGCGAGTAAAGCAAAGCTTGCGGCATGGCTTTCGGGAAACCCATACTCACCAAAACCACGGATTTGATCGAAGACCTTCTCGGCAAACTCTTTGCTGATCCCCTTTTTCTTCATCCCCTTTACGAATCGATCGTGATGCCGTTCTATGGTACCCTTTCTCCGCCATGCAGCCATGTCTCGTCTGAGCTGATCCGCCTCACCCGGTGTATATCCGGCGGCAATGACGGCGAGCTTCATAACCTGTTCCTGGAAAATCGGTATGCCCAGTGTCTTTTTGAGCACCGGCTCGAGTGACGGATGCGGATAAACGATCTCTTCTTCTCCGTTCCTTCGTCGTAAATATGGATGAACCATACCCCCCGATATCGGTCCGGGACGAACGATACTGATTTCAATAACGATATCGTAATATTCCCGCGGCTTCATACGGGGGAGCATCGCCATCTGAGCTCTGCTTTCCAACTGGAACACGCCGACCGTGTCGCTTCTACCGAGCATCTCATACACCCGTGGATCTCCTGACGGAATATCCGGCAACGACACCTTCCTTCCGAGATGATGCTCGAGAAGCTCGAACGAAAAACGAAGATGAGTCATTGCACCGAGCCCGAGCAGATCCACTTTGAACAATCCGAGCTCTTCGACATCGTACTTATCCCATTGGATAACGGTTCTTCCGGGCATCGTTGCATTTTCCACAGGCACCAGGTGTGAGACAGGTACACTGCCGAGCAGAAATCCACCGGGATGGATCGAAAGATGACGAGGGAAGCCCCTGATCTCATCGGAGAGACGAAGAAGAAGTCCGATTCGTTTTTCGGAAAGATCGAGCCCCGCTTCCTTCAGTGCAATTTCAGGCTGACTGTCCCTGAACGAGACCAACCGTGCAAGCCGGTCGAGCGTGGTTGCCGATATACCGAGCACTTTACCAACCTCACGCAACGCAGAGCGTGTTCTATAGCGGACTACATTCGCCACCATTGCCGCCCGAGTTCGACCATACTTTTCATACATATGTTGAATAACTTCTTCACGACGCCGATGTTCGATATCGAGATCGATATCGGGCGGCTCCGCCCTCTCCCGTGAAATAAACCGTTCGAAGAGAAGATCCATTTTGACCGGATCGACCGCGGTTATCCCCAGGCAGTAACAGACTGCGGAATTGGCTGCAGAGCCGCGTCCCTGACAAAGGATACCACGGGCCTTGCAGAACTCGACTATGTCCCACATGGTAAGAAAATATCCGCAATAATCGAGCTCCTCGATCAATGCCAGCTCATTGTCGATTTGCTTGCGTACTCTTGCGGGTGTACCTTCGGGATATCGTTTTTTCGCACCCTTGTATGTCAATGTCTCGAGCCATTCCGCCGTCGTATATCCCTGTGGAAGAAACTCCGATGGATAGCGATACTCGAGCTCATCGAGCGAAAAGCTGCATCGCTTCGCTATCTCCGATGTACGTTCCACCACCTCCGGGAGATCCGCATACAACCGGTTGATCTCTTCAGGCGATTTCAGATCATGCTCATCGTTTACCTCGAGAATGTCGCCTGATTCGAACAACGTCGCACCTTTTCTTATGCACGTGCATACATCCTGAAGGGGTCTTCGTTTCTTATCGTGATACAACACTTCGGTTACAGCAACGAGTGGTACTCCCGATTCTACTGCAAGTCTTCGCCGTTGATTCTCTCCTCGGAGCTCTCCGGGCTCGCGATGTCTCGGTAACACAATATATATACGGTCGGTAAAAGTTTGAGACAGATCGACAATTGTCGATGAATCGATGCACTCGGCACCCGTACAGAGAAGCGCGATCAATCCTTCATGATATTCTTTTATTTCCTCGAAAGTAACGGTACATATTCCCTTTTCATTTCGCATTCTTCCGAGCGTGACAAGAGAACAAAGATTTTTATATCCGCTATGATTAATACAGAGAAGTGTTACGGTACACTCGTCTGACGTTGCTATCGTTATCTCCGAACCGATGATCAGCTTTATTCCGTGTGCTTTAGCGGCAACATGTGCCCGGACTACGCCGTATACTCCGTTCCGATCGGTGACCGCAATCGTGTCGATACCGAGATCCGGACAGACGGAAACGAGCTCTTCCGGATGGCTTGCCCCTTCGAGAAACGAATAATTGCTTTTACACCAGAGCGGGACAAAAGATGGTGCTCGTCTCCAATCCTCTGTTACTCGATCCATCCCAACAACTCACTACCACCCGATTCTCTTCGGTGTTGAACCCAATATGTCCTTCCACTATCTCCTTCTATCAATGTGACTATACGATCATCCTCTTCTTCCCACCACTTTCCGGAGATAACATAGGGTCCTGCAACAATATCCCGTTGATCGACATTTTTTGCCGCGAATTCCTTACACATATCCACCGACTCACGCACCGGATGTGTCTGTTTTTCAGATGTATGATCTCTCCTATAAAAGGTACGACAGAGGTTGAACGTGTTGTCCCGGTTATTTCCCGTCTTCATCTCCGGGGAGGGAATAATCGGGCGAAACATACGTTCCCAATGAAATCGTCTTTCCGGAGCATGCTCGGGATCGATTCGGGCAGCCTGAATTGCATCATTTCCGAGCTCGGCACGAATCAACGAAAATGCTTCAGCTCCCGTTTCCAGATTTCTATGAGAATCGATACCGGTCAAAGAGTATTGACCACCTGAAAGTTTTACAAAATGAGGAAGGAGCTCAACACCGTTTATTGGAGGGAAGGAGTGTTTTCCTTCAAAGCGCATATTGATCAATCTGAAAAAAACATCACCATCTCTCGTCGGTTCGACCGGGATTATCGCTTCCGAAAAGCTCTCTCCATCTTCACCGTTGAATCGAAAAAAAAGTGAATGGACCGTACATCCATCCTTGCGCGCTTCTTCGATGACGCGTTCAATAAGAGGTTTAATTCTCTCAATAAGATGGACGACCGTCGAAGAGGGATGGATATACCGCTGCTCGATCATCATATTTTCCCGGATCTCAAGCGGTTGGATATGATCTGAGCCGGCACCTGATAGAAATCTGTAGAGACTTCGTACATGCTCCCCAAACCGTTTGAGGACACTTCCCTCGGAAAATGAAAGCAACTCTCCTACTCTCTTGAGAGAAAGTATTGAAAAAAGGCGATACGTTCTCCCGTCTATCGGGAGAGCGATGAGGGGTAGATTTTCGATGACATCCCGTTCCTGACGATCAGTATGAACGATACGTTTCCCGTCGGATGAACGGGCGGCGCAAAAGCTGCCCGGTTTGCTCGAGCCGACACCGCATCTGCTCGAGAATCCGAGCCCGGTCATCCCCGCTCGTATACTGTCGAGCATCTCGTTTTCAGAGCTGAAGATGTTCGACATGCCGTCGGCCTTGACCCAGAAAACACCATCCTCGATCCCGGCAATTTCCACTTCCGGAGAAAAATCCAGGAGTTTTTTTTCGATACCGGCAGCATGATTTTTCATCTCCTCTTCATCCACTACTCCCGCAAGAAGACCGGGCGCAACAGAAAGCGCAGTTGCATATTTCATCCCCGGTTGAATCCCATTTTTCCTGGCCTTTTTATTCAAAAAGAGAATGATTCCGAGTGGTTTATCTTCAGTAATTACCGCTACCGGTTTGTCTCCCCACCCCGGATTGCGTTTTAAAAGGATCTGCAACGGTAAGAGTGGGATATCAACGCAGATGATCCGCGCCATAACACGGCACCTCCCATTTCCAATGAGGATACGTATTCTTGTCTTTGAGAGCCCGTATATGCAGATATTCAGATGTATCGATGCCTTTCGAAGATGAGAAAACACCTCGTTTTACTTCAAAGCGTACCGAGATGAGCGATCCGAGCGTTCTCCTCTTACCCCTGGTTACAAAACAGACTGCGCTCCCGTTTCGTGAGGCAAGACGTGCAAACGTTCCTACCTTACCCTGAGGTATCTCGATCTTCTCCGAAAGATCCATGATGATGAGCCCGAAACCGTTCGATTTTAACAGATGCTCGATCGCTCGGAACAACATACGTGAATCGGATGTGCGAATCACAGCAAGTGCAGATACATCGATTCCATTTGCTGCAAAATCCGGGGGGTAAAAAATCGGCGCGGGGTCGGGAAATCCTGCAATCCATACACATGGCTCACCGTTACATTGCGCTTCGTAGATAAGAGTGGCGAGCGCAGTGTAGACACCGGAAGGTGGGGTGATAACGAATTCAGTGAGTCTGCCGGAAAGCGTGGAGAAAGAAAAACTACCCCTTTGCTCAGGATCGGTATGTCTCTTCAGCTTTGAAGCGCGCGTAATCCCACGAATAGACTCAATCCCGGTACCCATACGTTGAGATATTACTATACATACGTTAAGTTCTCAATAACCTGACGATCGATCGTCCCCGCACCTGCAAAAAGAATACGGAGTTTTTCACAATTCAGCGATTCACTTCGAACTCGCGCCGCCGCCGGGACCTCCAATTCGGTCACATCGTTCACCGTCGGAGCCGACGCGCGGGGGGAGAATCGTTGTGGTCGTATACGCCTATCGGGGAGAGAACATGCGCATGATTTCGGCACGGAAGGCTACTGCGTCGGAGAGGAGAA
>CAYLZA010000297.1:0-4684 GCA_964387575.1 uncultured Spirochaetales bacterium
AAAGAACACCAACGATCCGGACGGTCGCTATACGGCGATTATACCAAAGACCTATGAAACCGGTGTGCGAGCGATTACCGGGAAAAAACGAAGTACGCTTATCAACATTACCTCGTCGCGGATGGTAAATGCATATGGTTTTCTCAAACGTATTTTCTCGATCTTCGATTACCACAAAACATCGGTAGACCTTATAGCAACATCGGAGGTATCGGTTTCCGTGACGATTGATGAAGTCTCATCGCTCGACAAGATTGTTCACGATTTGAAGGGGATCGGAAATGTGACCGTCGACAAAGATAACGCTATCATCAGTTTGATTGGCCGCGATTTATGGAAGGATCCCGTTTTCATCGCGGATGTATTCTCCGCAATTCGAACAACACCGGTAAAAATGATTTCTCTTGGTTCATCCGACGTGAATTTGTCGATTGTCGTCCCCGAGTCTCATCTCAATGAGACGACACGCATCCTGCATCAGACTTTTTTTTCATCGACCGTCTGACTACGCCCACGTTGGCCTACAAGCGGCAGCGCGCGTGTGGTCTGGTGGAGTAAACACCATACGAGGAAGGATGTTCTTGAAGGACAGGCAACGGTGAATATCGATTTTTACAAAATTCGAATTTATCGCTCCGACTATGTATTGATCCATCCTTCGGTAGACACCGAAATCCAACCCGATAAAACCGGCTATCTCGCTCGAACGCTCTGCGGCAGAAGAAAAGGTGTCGGTGCAAACGGACTCATCGTTATGTGGGGACGCGGATCGGCGGATCTCAAACTCGAGTTTTTCGACCGCTTCGGGGAGCTCGTATCCCCGCCCGGAGATGCGATCCTGTGCGCAACTCGATTCGCATTCGACAGCGGTCGGATAGCGGACGACACGGTCCGTTTTCTTACCGGAACCTCAATACGAAATGTTCGAGCAATCGACAGCTCGAGCTTCAGAATCAATATGGGTGCTCCTGTATCGCCAATTGACGAAAAAGAGCTCAACGATACACCGAACAGGGAGCACAATTCATCGATTCTCCTCGACAATCGGTGGCTCAGCTTTACCCCGATTCGGTGCGTGCGGGATTTCTCCGTCGTTTTCGGTAAAACGAAGCGGAATGCGATGAAGCGGCTCGACGAACGGCTTTCCGGGCACGTGGCGTCGGAGGGAATGCAACCGGTATTCGTGCGGGTCCTGAGTCCCGACGATGTTCGTATGTATACGTGGTTTCACGGACAGAGCTCGGATTATGCGGCAACTGCGGGAGCAGCAGTTGTCGCCGCGGTCGCAAACGGCTTTACCGAGTCTACGGTCTCGGCGCATTTCGGGGAGGAGACGTATTTCGTTCAATGGGTCCACCGTACAAACAGGGTCTTCGTGACAGGAACACCGGCATACGTATTTACCGGAACGATATACATCGAATAGCGGTACATATTCAGAGCCGACTGTTCATAATATGAATTCCTGATTTGGAACCGCTAGTTGTGGAAATAACTGCGTAGAAGCTATACAGTAGACAAGAATCGGTCCGACAACTCGCTTGTCGCGTAAACAAGCTATCGAAATGTGAAAGGTAATGTAGATGGATCAAATATTCGATCGACTTGGGAATTTACTGCGTTCGTTTGTGCAGGAGGGGACCTCGACGCGTGAGTACCGCAGATCTTCAAACGACGACCCGGATATTCAGGATGCATGGGATGAGCTCAATGAGTTTCTCGGTGGGAGCTCTTCAGCAGGTACATCGACCGGTTCGGCACAGGGCGGATATTCACGTACTTCGAGTCGATCGTCTTCGATGCCGCAGGATGTTCGTGCGGCGTATGAGTATCTCGGTGTGCGGGTCGGAACGCCGGTCGATGAGGTTTCGAAAGTGTACAAAAAACTCCTTCGCGAGCATCATCCCGACAGATTCGCTACAAATCCCGACCGGCTCGCGGAAGCGACGGAACGAACAAAAAGAATAAACTTTGCATTTCAGCAGATACGCGACTATCACCGTTCAAAAGCACGGGAGTAGTCCGGAGCCGTCCGCGACCTCGGACGCAGAGCGTTTTGCGCTATGGACGTTCTCCGGGGATTACCTCTCTTCTATCGCATACTCCTGGATTTTCCGATGGAGTGTTTTTCGGCCTATCCCGAGCACCTCAGCCGTCTTGCTCTTGTTCCCATTGTTTGCATGCAACGTGCTTCGAATAATCTCTCGCTCGGAATCTTCGAGCGTGGATCCAATCTCGATTTTAATATAATCTCCCTCCGACTCTCCCCCAATTGACGGTGGAAGATCGTCGAGCGTAATGACCGAGCCCTTTGTAAGCACCACCGCACTTTCAATGCAGTTACGCAACTCCCGTATATTGCCGGGCCAGCTGTAATTGTAGAGCGCCGCTCGGGCTTTCGCGTGGATCCCCTCTATCTCCTTGTTGTTTTCCGCTGCGAATTCCTGAAGAAACGCCGATGTAAGCAGCGGAATATCCTCTTTCCTCTCCCTGAGCGGCGGCACGTGGATATTGACGACATTGAGTCGATAGTAGAGATCCTCCCGGAAGCTTCCGTTGTCGATCTCTTCCTTCAGATCTCTGTTGGTAGCCGATATTATTCGTACATCAACTTCTATCGTTTCCTCACCGCCGACTCGTTCGAACTTCTTGTCCTGGAGCACACGAAGAATCTTTATCTGAACCGACGGGCTTATCTCGCCGATTTCATCGAGGAGAATCGTACCGGTATTTGCCAGCTCGAAACGGCCCCGTTTCCTCGATACCGCACCGGTGAACGACCCTTTTTCGTGACCAAACAACTCGCTTTCGAGCAATGATTCGCTCAATGCGGCGCAGTGAACCTTGATAAACGGCTTGTCTTTCCGATCCGAAAGCGTCTGAATCGCATCGGCAACGAGCTCTTTCCCTACCCCGCTCTCGCCGGTTATCAGAATGGAAGCTCGCGTTTGTGCCACCTGCTCGACGATCTCCATGATTTTTTTCATCTGCGAGCTCTTGCCGATAATTCGTGTGAATTTCTGCCGTCGTTTTATCCGTTCTACTTCATCCTGAAGCTCCCGATGCTGTCTGGCGAGGTCACGGGTGGAAAGTGCCCGCTTTACGAGAAGAGAAAGCCTGTCGAGATTGACCGGTTTGGTGAGAAAATCGTATGCCCCGTTACGCATCGCGTTTACCGCAGTCTCGATGGTACCGTGTCCCGTCAGGATGATAACCTGTATCGTCGGGTAGGATGCAGTTACATGCTTCAGTAGTTCTTCGCCGGACATCCCCGGCATTTTTAGATCGGCGATTATCAAATCGATTTCGTTTGAGTTGATCAGCTCGACCGCCTCATTCCCGTCTTTTGCCAGAAATATTTCGTATCCCTCGGCTTCGAGCGCTTTTCCGAGTCCTTCGCGGATGTTTTTCTCGTCGTCGACGATCAACACGTTAAGCTTCATTTTTCGCATCCTCCCACGCGATCAGTTTACGCTCGCTCTCCGGAATTGGAAAGCTCATGGAGAATGTAGTTCCTTCCCCCTCTTTCGACGATAGTGATATATCGCCGCCATGCTCCTTTATGATTTTATACACCACCGTCAGCCCCAGGCCCGAGCCGAATTCCTTTGTCGTAAAGTACGGCTCGAATATCTTGGCAATATGCTCCTCCGGGATTCCGTGCCCGGTATCGGTTATTCTCAGCTCCACATCGTTTCCCTCGATGTGGGTGAGCACCGTCAACGTTCCGCCGTTCGGCATCGCCGAAATCGCGTTTTTGATGATATTTATCAGCGCCTGCTTCATGTATCGTTCATCCAAATCAACATTCGGGATACGATCGTTCAGCTTATTCTCCACCTCGATTCCTGCTTGCTCCAGCTCGTATTGAACGAAATTGAGCATGTCTCTGACGAGCGAATTGATGTTGCTCCGCTCCAGATTCGCGTTCATCGGCCGTACCGCAAAAAGAAAATCAACGACGATTCCGTTGAGTCGCTCCACTTCTTCGTTGATGATCTCGAGATAGTTTTCCACCGACTCACGGTCGGCATCATCATCTTTTTTCAACTCTTTCTGAATCAGCTGGATATGGATGCCGATCGACCCAAGCGGATTTTTTATTTCGTGAGCAACGCCGGCGGCGAGCGTCGTAAGCGATGCAAGATTTTCGGCGCGACGCAGCCGGGTTTCTTTACTTTTACGTACGGTAACATCCTCGGTGTGAATCAGATTTCCGAGAACCTCCTCTTCCCTGAGCAAGGGCATAATCGAGCACGAGAGAATACGCAGAGCCCCGCTCGAATCAAAAGTAAACTCCTTGTCCCGAACTCTTTCGTTGTTTTGAAGACTGCGACGGAAAAAATCCGCCATCTCCCGATCGTCGAGAATATCCCACACCGGTTGTTCGTAATTGTCTCCCTTCCGAAGCGGCAGGAGCCGATCGGCGGACTTATTGTAGAGCAGCACGTTGTGCTCTTTATCCAACACCACGAGTCCGTCGGTCATCGATTCGAGCACGATTTCGAGTAATTCGTTCTCTGATGCCACATCGAGTATGAGCGATCGTATTTGGTCCTCATCGAGCTTCGACAGCTTATTCAACGCGCGTTCAATCAGCTTTTTCACAAGGTATTCCTCAACGACACAAACAGTTTTTCCAGTAACAACGAGGAGTTCATATTGAGCTCCACGAGATCGCGGT
>CAYLZA010000298.1:0-4684 GCA_964387575.1 uncultured Spirochaetales bacterium
ACAAACCATGAAAGGCACAGCCGCAAACGGAAACCGCGCCCAAAGGACGCGGCTATCAGCTGAAGTGAATCCATTCGGCGTTACAAACGAGTTTCACGAGTTTTATCCACAGGACGGGAAGGTCCTCTACGGACCTGTCGATCCCCGTTTCGAAGACGCGCTGAAATTCGTCAACGGGCTCTACGAGGAAGGATTGATAGATCAGGAGTTCGCCACCGTCGACGGCAAAATGTTCGATGCGAAAAACGCGAACAACCGGATCGGTGCCTACGACTACTGGTTCAACACCGCGGGCAGACAAAATATCACCCTGTCTGAGAAGATCCCCGGATTCAAATAGGTTCCATTCGAGCCACTCGAAGGACCGTATGGGAAAATCATGTACAACGGGAATACCTTTCCGTTCTTCACAAACGCGGGAGCAGGAATCACGCTGCTCATCTTCGGCATCGAAGGTCAGCATTTCGACTATGTCGACGATTTCCCGAAAATCAGGGACTCCGTACTCAATGTCGAGGGATATTCGATATCGGAAGCGCTGAAGCTCGAAGGAATATATACATGGCTTCCATATCCGTATCATGAGGACTTTCTCGCGCAAATAGCACAGGACGAGAGCTCCAATAGAGGTCGCGAGATGACGCGTCCATATCTCGGGTACGGTCTGCCGCCGCTGAATTTCACCGGTGAGGAACAGGATCGGATGAACACCCTCATGCAAGACATCCAGACCTACAAATTCGAGACGGTCTTGAAGCTCATGATGGGTACCGAGCCGTTGAGTAAGTTCGATGAATACGTTCAAAAGATTCGTGACATGGGAATCGACGAGGTGCTCGCAATCCAGCAAAAACGATACGATGAGTTCGTGAATGAAATGTAACCACGCTATCGCGATGGTTGTGACCTCAACCGACCACATTACACAACAGGGGTGACGGCTTCCTTCGACAATAAAAGCCAACACTCCGTGCACTACTTTCCAACCGGGCGGTCTCGAAAGCCGCCCGTTTTTTTTCGATCATCATTTCCCGATTGACCGCGTTCGACCGCACCGGAGAACATTCATCTTGATCTCGGAAGCGCGCAGTACTATTTTCACGATATAGTTAGGCCTGAATAGCATGTACCTCCGCATTCAATTATTGATGATATCGCTGGTGCTCGGTGTTGCCGGGGCATCCTCCTGTCTGTCCATCCACACGATAGTCGGGTTTGACGGGCTTGTCAGGCTCGGGAGATGGAATCCGGTTATCGTGGAAGTCGAGAACTCCGGTGTGTCAAAACGGCTCGCGATCACCGTCGAAATCGAAAAAGGTATGAGTTACCGTACAAATAGGCGATTGACCTATACACGACATTCGGAGCTGCCGAGGGGTGCGCGAAAGCGATACGATTTTGCGGTTCCCCTCGAAAGCTCGGGGAATCCGATCGTCATTCGTGTCGAGCACAACGGCGAGATAATTCTGGAAAAAAAGCATTCGCTTCTCGGGAAAGTGGTACGAACGCCGCTGGTAGTGGCGCTGAGTCGTTCGGGAGCCTTCGACTTCCTGATCCCCGAATCGGTCGTTACCTATCCGCACCCGGAGCTCATGCCCGAATTGTGGAATGCATACGATGCGGCCGACGCGATCATTTTCCACAATGCGGATTTACATGGTCTGTCACTCGCGCAGATCGATGCGATTGAGCAGTGGATCGATACGGGAGGAACGCTGGTGGTCGTGGGAGGATCACACCTATCGGTTCTTCCGAAGCAGCTACAAAGGCTCGTTCCGGTCGATTTCGTCGGACTTTCCTCGATGAGCCTCGAGGCGCCGATTCCCGATGTGATCAAAACGCAGGATCCCGTCGACGGAAGCACCGCGATAAGCAGAATAGCCGGCGTCGTAGGCGGCGGGGATGCCGGCGTCGTAGGCAGCTCCGGCGCCGGCGGCGACAAAACGGTCATGTTCGATACAACAAAAGTACTCCACGCCGCCGGCGACACACCGCTGATGCTGCGTCACGAACGGGGGCGAGGCGCCGTGTTTGTCAGCGGAATCGACTTCGGAAGCGCTCCTATGCGCAACTGGAGCGGCAGAAGCGAGCTCTGGTCGTGGTTTACCGCCACATCAACCGAACCGGACTCGCTTCATACGCCTTCGGGGCTTTTTACCGACCCGCTCGCTTCAGCGGTTATGATGATGCCCGATGACACTATCTCATCACGAACGGCGTTTCTCATCGTGGTGGTGGCGTATCTGATCGGCGTTTTTATCCTGTTCAGACGAAAAAAATCAGGGATCGGCGCCAAATGGTGGATCGTAGCAGGGGCGCTCGTAAGCGTATTTACCTTTGCAGGTTATATTCTGTTTTCCCGTGTGCTGGTACGTAAACCGTATGTCTCATCGGTAACGAGCACCACCGAAGTTCGGCCGGGAGCGCGTTATGGAACGCTCCGGGGCGATGTGGCGATAGTCTCTACCAAGGCAGATGATTATACCGTTTCAATCACGGATCGCAACATCGCAGTACTTTCGAGGACCGAAGAGCATCTCAGGACGGAGATAACCGGATCGTCGGTCAATGTTTCGGGAAGCGTAGAGTCTCCGTGGGATCACACGGCATTTCACGTGGAAGCGGCGGTTCCGCTGATAGTCGATTCGAGGGTGAGACGAGACGATCACACGCTCGAGGTGGAGCTCGTAAACTCGAGCGACCGCTTCCTTACCCGGGGCATGTTTCTGTATCGTGGAACAGGATACGAGACCGGACCGTTCGCTCCGGGTGCACGCGTGACTAAAAGCTTTCGAATATCGAACGGAATCGGCACTCCCTCGACTCTCGAAATTCCCGGTTCAAGCGACAACGATACAGCGTTATCTTCCGTAAAACAGATACTCGCCTATGAACGATGGAATACCCTTCACAACAACGGGGCGATACTCTTTATAGCCTGGTTTACCGAATCGCCGCTGCAGATCGAAACCGAAGAGCGTTTTCTCGATCGGCGTGGCGCGGACGCGCTCGTTTTCGTAATCGAACCGGAGGAGGCAGGAACCCGTGATGCGTAATCCGCTGATTTCAGAGTCGTTACACGATGCATTCGTCTCGACCGGTGCTCACAAGCTCTACCGCATCTATATGGTTACCATGACGCTCCTCACCCTCGCCTGGTGGCCGGCGGAGCATATAGAGTATTTCCTCCAGTTCAATACCAGACCTTCCACATTTTTATTCGCAGTATACGGGGTGCTGTTTTTTTCGGTGTATTTTGCAATCAAGCTTTCGATAGCAAGCGGAACCTATTCACATGATCCTGAAAGCTGGTTCCGACACACACGAATACGGATCGTTACCTTTACATCGGGCAAAATCATATTTGCGTTATTTCATTCGTTATTTCTCATTGCCATCGCGCTTCCGATTCTCGTTGCCTCGGCGGGGATATCGGGTATCGGGCTCCGTTCGATGTTTTTGAGTATCGCCGTTATTGTAGTATTTTCATTCCTGACACGGATGTTCGGATTGACGATTGCCACCGTCGCGGAGCATCGGGTGTGGCCGAAAATTCTCTCGGTCTTGCTGTTTTTTCTCTTTTTTCTTCACTTCAGCATACGGCTCGCGCCGCTGCTCAATCCGGTGCTCGGGATCCAGAGCATACTCGGAAGTGGAAGCATTACGATGACCATCGGTTCGCGATTCGGCACCGACGTTTTTACGCAACAAGTCATTCTCAGGCTCGGGTTATTGTCGATCGTTTTCGCATTGATGTATATCGCAGTTATTATCGTGAAATTCAAACGGCAGCTACACCGGCGTTCGATAGTCGGTATGAGGTTCCATGAACGCACTTGAATCACTGACACGATTTCTCACGCATCGTGAACGGCTCAGGCGGCTGTTTGCGTATCTCATAATCGACGCACTCGCTTCTCTTACGCTCGGTCTGGTGCTCGTTGGAGTCGATCTGATTTCGGCGCCGCCGATCCCGATCGTTCTTGTCACGGCGGCAGCGTTTGTAGTAGGGGTGATCGTCTCGATCGGTGTATCGGTGTTCTCGACGGTGGCGGAGAAGCGGCTGCTGTTTCGGGCCGATCGTATTCTCGAAGCGAAATCGACGCTCCTCACCGCACGTGAGCTCGACTCGCATGCGGAACATCCCTTTCGAAGCGCGGTTACAGAGCGGGCGGAAGCCGCGATAGAGGCGTCCGACAAGGCGATGCGCATGCACGGCAAAAGCGGACATTCCCGGGCAACGGCGAGCTCGGCTGAAGAAAGCGGTCGAAGCCGACGTCCTGGACGCGAGACCGCCCGTAAAATCATCCGCGTCTCACCTCCGGCACGATCGGTCATCACCGTATCGGCGATGCTCGCGTTGTTCCTGCTCGCACTTCTCGGAGGCACTCTTGCGCGTGAGGCACGAACAGATGAGCAGGTCGTTCAAACCGGGCGACTGCTCGAAGAATACGGAGATACACTCGCCGACCGGGCGGATGAACAGACGATGTCCGAGAGCGCGAAAATAGCCGAGGAAATAAAGCGGCTCGGGCGAGCGTTGCAGAACCGGAGGATGAGCCGGGAAGAAAGCCGAAAGCAGATCGAGCAGCTCAGTGAACGGGTCCGGGAAAGCCGGGAAGGAATCGAGCGAACACCGCTTCCCGAATCATCGAAGACCGATCCCGAAGAGGCCGGCGAACGA
>CAYLZA010000299.1:0-4681 GCA_964387575.1 uncultured Spirochaetales bacterium
CTTTCCTTATCGGTCATAATGCGAATTCCTTGCGCCGCCGGCGAAATCCGGCGTTTGAGCGTGATATCACCCTTCGAGAAGCGTTCTGAAGACACTTTCTACGTCTTCTCCATCCCACATTCTGCTTCCAACGAGAAATCCAATCGCTTTACCCCTTTTGTCGATGAGATACGTTGTGGGGATGCTTCGTGCGCCGTAGGTCCCGCCGACCCTTCCGCTTTTGTCTATGACTACGGGAAAAGTAAAATCACGCTCCTCGACAAAATTGGTTACCGTGCGTTTTGATTCCTGGAGATCAATCGCAATGATTTCGAAATCCTCATCGGAAAATTTCTCGAACAAGGTTTGCATCGACGGCATTTCCGCGCGGCAGGGTGGACACCAGGTTGCCCAGAAGTTCAGAAAAACCACGTTTCCTTTCAGCGAGGAAAGGCGTACGGATTCCCCTGCGAGATTCTCGAGCTCGAAATCCGGCGCATCTACCGGCTCCTTGAATACCCGAAACCCGAGCTCGATGAGTTGCTGTTGTACCGCCGAGGGCGTGTCCGATTCACTTTCGGCAACGGCGGGAAACCCACTTGCGATCATCATCGTTATGAGAATAAATATTATCTTCTTCATATATAAATCTCCTAATGTAGAGAATATACAATGTGACCGTAACGAGATCAACGGTCCGCGGGCGTTTACGGTTTCGAAAATAGGTTGTCGGTAGGGGCAAATGGGAACCGCGTTGAGCGATCCTACGGTGGATTACACCGATACGAGCATGAGAATAGAAAAATTATAGATTCCGTGTGCAATAGAGATTGCGTGAAGCGATTGAAATCTGATAAAATGCCACGAAAGAAAGAGCCCGATAAGGAATGCACCGATAAACGGCAGCACGCCCTGGTAGATATGACCGACCGAAAAAAGGGCGGAAGAGACCAACATCGAGGGGACGGTCGCGAGCCCCGATTGTGTCAGTCCGGTTATCAACATCGAACGGAAGAGGAGCTCCTCCCTGTATCCGGTTACCAGACAGGTGCAGGCGACGAGGGGAAGCAGCCGCATCGGGACATCGGGGGTGCTACCGGCCATAAACGAGTTTCCCGCACCGACGAGCCCACCGAGAAGAGAAACCGGAAACGATACGGCGACGATACCTGCGATTGCCACGATGAATGCCGGCACGTTTGATGCGAATGCGAGCGCTAATCCATGGTCTTTCGATTCGTTTCTCAGGTACACCAGGTAGAGCATGAGAAGAATTTGCGGAATACCGGTAAGAATGAATAATATATTGTACGAGGGATCGTATAGTCTTTCGAGCTCGATACTCGATCCCTGGAACAGATAGCCCGGCAAAAAAAAGGCGGCGAACAGTAGCAATGATTCAACGAGGCCACGGCGACGGTCGGAACAAGACATTTGTGCATTTCAGCATATTTGGTATAGTTGAACAAGATTTTCTCTCTCCCGGGAGGAGAGGAATGGTGCGAAAACCACTCGGAAGCGTTGCTAAATCAATATCGATGAAGGTACGATACTAATAGTATGCTGATCATTCTTATAACGTTGACCGTTCTCTCGATAATCGGCGCAGTTATTGTACTGAGAAAGGCCGGTGGCGGAAATTTCCCGTGGATTCAGTTCTATACAAAAGGAAAAGAATCCGGGTTTTCATTTAAAGAAATAAATCTTCTCCGCAAAGTTGCCGTCGAAAACAAGCTGGAAAATCCGACGTCGCTTTTCTGGTCAATTCGTCAGCTCGATCGATCGATCAAGGGGATCGTCACCAAGTTTCGATCTATCGGGAAAGAGCATGAAGAGCCGCAGGCGAGTTTTATCAACAAGCTCTACGACTTTCGCAAACGGGTGGAATTCGATCTTCCCCGGTACAAACTCGGATTGAAATCAACGCGAAAACTGCCGAACAGACAACGGCTTACGATAACTCTCCCGGGAATCGGCACGTATAAGTCGCAAATCGTAGAAAATCTCAGGCGATATCTCGCGGTATCCTATCCTGAAGGCCCTTCTTTACCTCCGGATTTCACGTGGCGGGGACAGAAGCTCAACGTCTATTTCTGGAGGCTCGACGATGCCGGCTATGTGTTCGAGACCAAAGTAATAGAAGATTTCCGCGATCAGGACTATCCGATCCTTCATATCGCTCACTCCGACAGCTTGATACGAAGCCAAAAACGCAACTCAATTCGTGTCGATGTAAACAAGGCGGCAAAACTGTATCCACTCAACAGCGTAAACTCCGGAGGTGACGACACCGTTGAAAACAAACCCGGGCTTAAATGCAGGCTCATGGATCTTTCGGAAGACGGCGCCGCCGTTCTCGTCGGCGGGAGAGGAAAAGTCGGTCTTCCGGTCAAAATCCAGTTTACGCTCACAAATGAGCCGATTGCAATGTCCGGTGTAGTCAAAGGAATTACGTTTAATCAAAAGAAAAATCAGTCCCTCCTCCACATCCAGGCGCCAAAAGTGCCGACGATTACGAAAAATAAAATACTGTCGTTCGTATACAACCTTTTCGGTGAGCGGGAGACCGAAAAAACCGGCAGTCGCTGAGCTATAGATTTCCCATATTTTAGTTGCACACGACGCATCCTTCGGTATACATTTACTAGCAGGAGCGTGGTATGAGAAGATTGCCCATATTTGCTCTTCTCTTAGGATTGGCCGTATCAGGTGTGCTCGTCGCCCAGGAAGAGAACGGCGAGTTACTGAGCGCCTACAAGCGTAACTTCGTCCGCGCAAATCTCATTACGAAAATCCAGGTTCTCCAAAATGCAGCAAATGAAGAAGATGTCGATATGGGATCTCTATATCTGCAGTCGCTCGATTTCGTGGTGGAAAACGTTACATATTTCAGGAATGATCCCGCCGCACGGGAGCTGACGACGCTCACCGTTCGTCTCGTCGGGCTTTCGGGACGTCGAGACGCGATAGACAAGCTTTGGGAGCTTTTTCTTCTCGATTCGAGCACTTCGGTTCGGGTTGAAATCCTGAGCGCAATTGCGGATCTGGAGCCGCCTGACAAAGAGATCGTCCGGAATATCAATCAGTGGGTCATCGAAAGGAACAGCGCATTTGCCGACGGTGAAAATGTCGATACTGCAGTGCTTTCGGAAGCCGCTGTAGCACTCGGAAAACTCGGGCTCCCGAGCTCGTTCCCGGTTTTGTTTTCCATGGGAACAACCGGGTATTCGGAGAGTGTAACACGAAAGGCGAGGGAAGCGCTCTACAGTATCGACGGGAATTTTAGTGAGCTCATCACCAGGGTTATTCGGCAGAATTCGGTGGATGAGAAACTGGAAGCGCTTAGAATAACGCTCGCCAACGATAACCTTCGGGGACAGGAAAAAGCGCACATCGCCTCGGTCGCTCTCGATCAGGCGTTATCGATGAATCTCAGCTCTACCGAGGCCAAAGAGTATCAGCGGCAGATCCGTTATGAGGCTGTTCGGGTTCTGACCGATTACAAGTGGTCACAATCTACCGAAAGCGTAATACAGCATTTTGACGCCACGCTCAGAGAGTACGAACTCGGCACCAGCAGGCTCTCGCATCTCATCGAGGCGATCGAATGCCTCGGCGCGATGGGTACGCATGAAGCAGCAGTTCGTTTGACCTTGTATCTAGATGTGTTGAACTCGGATGTGGAGAACGGAAAGAGCCTCGACGAACAAATCGTCATTGCGGTAATACACAACCTCGGTAAGTTGGGAGACAAGGTCGCTTTCGAATCGCTTCTGTATTCTCAATACCTGAACTATTCGGGCAGCGTGAAAAAAGCTGCACGAGAAGCGCAGAGAACGCTCAGCCCCAACTTCTGACAATCGGAAGAAAAAAACACCGGCACCCCTTCGGTTCAACAAACTCTCGATACGAGGTGAACCGTAATGAAAACGGGTGCAATCCCCGGAAATCCGGATAAATCGTATGTAGTATCGGTCCCGGTAGTGGCATCGTGTGCATATATCGGCGGCGTGTACGCGGTCGGGGAATCGATCGCTCGTCTCGTCCCCGTTTTTTGGATCGTCGCCGCGCTCCTGTTGTGTGCAACGCTGTCTATCTACGGATTCGAGAAACGTATCGGCATTGAAGAAACCGCCGCAGCATGTGCCGTCGTCGGAATTGGTGCGGCGGTCGGATTCCTTCTGCTCGGGTACGCCGGGGTTGAGCGGCTCGACACGATGTGTCGAATAGCGGAACAGGACGCGCAGCTGCAACGGATCGAAGCGGTCGTGCTCGAGGACGAGGAGCTTCCCGTTTTTCGGGTTCGTTTCTCAATCGATACAATCGAGTTGAAAAACGGAACCGTTCTCGATGCATCGAATCGAGGCTCGGCCGCCGTAGATTGCTACGTAGATTCGCCGCAACCACTGCGAAAGGGGATGAACGTAACGGTATTCGGACCGGAAGTGACCGAAATCTCATCGGGAAAACGGATTTTCGAGGCCGAATCGATAGTGGTTTCCGGTTGGGACGCCCCGATATGGCATATTCGAGCCCGTATATCGACCGAAATAACACGAGTAACATCGCGTTTCGGCGCCGAGAATGGAGCTATGTTTCGGGCGTTGTTTCTCGGTTTGCGTGACCGGATGCTCGACGATTCGTTTTATTTTATTCGCCGCGCCGGATGTATCCACCTTTTCGCTTTGTCGGGACTTCATGT
>CAYLZA010000300.1:0-4661 GCA_964387575.1 uncultured Spirochaetales bacterium
AACTTAGCGGATAGATGAATCCGCGAATGTTTATATAACGTATCGGAGGTTTGTATGATACGAAAGAGTATTTTCATCATTGCATTAGTCGCTATGGTGCTTATTTCGACGCAGGCGTTTTCCGCTCCCGCTGCGGAAACAACCACGGGTCCGGTTACGCTCGAATACTGGAACTGGAATCCAAGCTCGAAGGATATGGTAGAAGGGATCATCGCCAAGTTCGAGGGCAACAATCCGGGAATCCAAGTCGAGCTTACGGCGATGGTGCCGTCCGATTACTGGACGAAAATGCGGGTAATGGCGAATCAGGGGCAACTCCCCGACGCATTCGAGATGAGCTCGGGGTTTATCGAAAAATGGGCGAACGACGGTTTTCTCTATGACATAAGCGATTACGTAAATAGTGATATCAATTCAAACGAATTTTTCATGAGCCTTATCAACAGCGCGAAGAGTCTTGCAAAGACCGATGAGTATTACGCGTTACCGTATGCGCTGGTCATGCCGGTCATGTTTTTCAACAAAGATCGATTCGATGCGAATAACCTGAGCTACCCGGATGAAACATGGACCTGGGATGGTTTTCTCGATGCAGCGAAAAGACTGACACGAGACACAGACAGCGACGGCGAAACTGATCAGTGGGGACACTACTTCTACGGCCGATACGCTCAAATAGAACCTTGGATCTATGCCAACGACGGAAGGTTGATAAATCGGTCTACGATGAAATTCGATCCGAACGAGGCCGCAATCGAGACCCTCGAGTTCCTGATCGATCTTGTCCGTACTGAGCAGGTCGCTCCTGAACCGAAGATTTTTTCGGAAATGGACACACGCGATGTGTTCGCCCAAGGAATTTCGGCTATGTTCGTCGACGGATCCTGGAACATCGAGTATATGAGAGACAACGTCGGAGACGAGTTTGCGTGGGGGATTGCACCCCTTCCGGCGGGTCCCTCGAGCACGAGGACCTATGTATACGGCTGGTCGGATTTCGTGACAATCGGAGAAAGCACAAATCATCCGGATGAAGCGTGGAAGCTTATCAAGTTCGTCTCCGGCGAAGGTCTGACGCTTGAAAACTACAGTCCAGGAAAGATTCCTTCGTACAAGAAGCTCGCTCTCGATCCCGCTTTTCTCGAAAAAGGGAAAATGCCCACCGAGAAAAACGTCCTTCTTGATCTTGCCGCAGATCGCACACTTATCACGTCTTTTACCAAGTCGTGGTCGGAGTGGCGTGGATACGGACCAGCCGAGGCTATGGGATTTAATGCAGTCATCGATGCCGCGCTCAACGGAGATTTGACTGCGAACGAGGCACTGCAGCTGGCGACGAAAAACGTCAACGCGATCCTCGATCGAGAGTATCGATAAAAGTGTATATCCATACACTATCAGCCCCGGGGCCGCGATAACGGACTCGGGGTCATGCTGTGAAACATCCACTGAGATGGTACCGGTGGTGGCATCCATGGTGCTTTTTATCGCTTGCCGTCATCGGGCTTGTTGTTTTCCGACTCTATCCAATCACCGCCGCCGTCGGCATAAGCTTCACTAAATGGGATATCATGAATCAACCTATTTGGCGGGGGATTGCCAACTATGCGGAAATACTTGCCGATGAACAATTCGGGCGCATCCTGCTGAATACGCTCATATTTACGCTCATCTACGTGGCAGGCGTTCTCGTTACCGGTATGGGACTTGCCGTATTACTCAATGTACGTCTACCGGGAATTGGCGTATATCGAGCCCTCGTGTATTCGCCCGTCGTTACATCCGCCGTCGCAATCGGAATCGTCTGGAGCTGGATATTGAGTGGTAGATTCGGCGTCATAAATCATCTTCTCTCCGTCGTCGACATATCCGGCCCCTATTGGTTGGGTGAAAAAGCATGGGCACTACCTTCGGTCAGCGTCGTCCAGGTATGGAAAATGGCCGGATACTACATGACGATTTTCATAGCCGGATTACAGGAAATATCAAAAGATCTCTACGAAAGCGCCGAAATCGACGGGGCTACCGGGATGCAGAAATTTCGAAGAATTACGCTACCGATGCTATCGCCTTTCACATTCTTCGTTTTAACGATCGCGTTGATCGACTCGTTCAACAATTTTGAAATTGTCTATTCGATGACGCGAGGTGGACCTCAGTCGGCTACAACGACTCTAGTGTACAGCGTATTCGTTAACGGCTTTGTTTTTTATCGCCTTGGTTATGCCTCTGCAATTGCATTTATTCTCATGGTAGTTGTCGGATCACTAACCGGTTTTAATTTTATACTACGAAAACGATGGGCAGCATCGCATGAATAGGTTGATGATATGAATAAAATGGTGGTTTGGTGAAAAGAGAAACTCGTTACACACTGCAAAAGACGATACGCTACGCATTAGTCTCTCTCGCCGCATTTATCATGGTATTTCCGTTTATCTGGATGGTCATGAACTCATTCAACTCCAAAGAAAGCATTATGGAAATACCGCCGAACTTGATGCCAGACAAATTTCTGAAACAGGATATGTTCTCGAACTACGAAATGGTTTTTACAAATTACAATTTCGGTCGGTACCTATGGAACAGTCTGATAGTCGCAGGCTTGGCCAGCATCGGTCAATTGGTGACCTGCTCGTCGGCAGGCTTTGCTATCGGTAAAATGAGATTTCGCGGTCGCGTTTTCGTATTCGGGTTGATCCTCGGGACAATGATGCTTCCGATTCACGCCACGATTATTCCCGAATACATCCTCATGAATAATCTCGGATGGATTGATACATTCGCACCGCTGATCATCCCTTCGTTTCTCGTAGGATCGTTCGGAACATTTCTCTTCGCCGTGTTTTTCGAAAACGCACCCAATTCGCTCCTCGAGGCTGCCGTCATAGACGGCGCCGGGCCCTTCCAGGCGTTTGGAAGAATCTTTCTTCCGCTCGCCCGTGGCGCCCTCATTACATTGTTCATTATCGCATTCATGAACAACTGGAACCAGCTTCTCAGGCCCGTTCTCTACATAAGCAGCGATGAGATGATGACCAGCACACTTGCGCTCACCAGATTTCAGTCACAATACTCCTCGGATTGGAGCCTTCTCCTCACCGGAGCAGTCGTATCGACCGCTCCATTGTTGCTTCTATACGCGTTTCTGCAGCGCTATGTAATCGAAGGAGTTTCCCGGATGGGGATTAAAGGATAGCGGTTGCGGTTTGCTTCCGTCATTGTGCCTGAGCCGTTCATTGTTGCGTTTACCGCAAGGGTTTTCTTCGCCTACCCGTCTCAAAAATACAGATCGATTCCAAGGTTGATTCGTGAATAATCCTCAAAGGCGAACGTCGCGGCAAATTGCTCCGAATGGAATCTCACGCCCGCTTGAAACAGAAAGCGCCCAAGACCTTCACGCACGAGTCTCGACTCGATGTAGTAATGCGCTTCGAGCAGCAGACCGATTGCGTCTCCGATCCAACCGAAAAGCGGATGTGATACTATACCAAAGCTTATCTTGTCCAATCCGGCGTACAACGAAAAGTGGGAGTAGAGAAGCATCGGGACACTCAATGTTGCGGCAGCATACAATGATCCGAACACACCAACCTCCTGAGAGCTGTTAAATACATAAAGCGGATTGAAAAATATTCCTTTTGCTCCGAAGCCGAGTGTAAACGGCACGAGATCTCCGACGGAGTTGAGTATTCTCAGCTTCAGATCAATGTCCTGATATCCCCAGTTGAACTCGTTTGCCTGATTTCGAAAAAACGTCGTAGACGATATATCGAATACTTTTAATAAACGGTAACCGAGATGAAAACGTCCGAAGAGCTCGGATGCATCAAACGGCGCTATCCCGGGCATTATTCCAAGCGAAAGCGCGTAATGCTGAACCCGGTGCGATATATTGGCGTTGCGGAAACTAATCATCTGGGCTTGCGGCTGCGATGCGAGAAACTCCCGGTACTTCAACTTTAATCGTTCTCTCGCAAGCCGCTTGAGCTCTTCCTGCCGTAACTTCTCTTCTTCGACTATTCGTTTTCGTTCGGCTTCGATCAGTTTTTGGTCACGCTCCTTTTCGAGTATCGCCGCTTCTTTTTCCGTCTCCAATCGTTGCTCCTCACGTGCCTGCTTTATCCGGGTTCGCTGCAAAGATAGCTCCTCGGCAACGTTTCGCTCGAGAATGGCTACATACTCCTCTCTCGGCAGCAATATCAACGAGTAAAAAACCCCTTCTCTATTATCCGCCCACCTTTCGGATACCGAGATTCCCTTGAGGCTAAGATCGGTTTTTACTTCAGACGTAATCGTAATCTCATACGATTCACGCTTCTCGTCGGCCCTTCCGAATTCTTCTATGCTCGTCGTAACCCGTGTTTCGACCATTTGTGCGAATGACTTTCGCGCCTCCGCGTCTGCAGCATCGGCGCTCTCGGTAGAGCTTCCGACCCCGAAGTAATAGGACGCAGCAGGACCAAAAACGCATGCTTCACCTTACTTCTCCTGATGCATCAAATACTAACAGGAGCGATTCCTCCGGTCCAGAAACTTTTCCTTTGACGCACGAATCTAACAGATTCTTGATACTGCGGCATGTATGTTATTTCGCGAGGCGGCTGTTTTTTTATCTTCACCTAACCGATCTGCGCTTCCTCCTCGCGTTTCATAGAACG
>CAYLZA010000301.1:0-4654 GCA_964387575.1 uncultured Spirochaetales bacterium
AAGGACGATACGACGCTATATATTACCTCGAACAAAATTGACCCAAAACAGATTTCATTACCTCGAGTGATATTGGCAAATAACACCGTGAATATCGAAAGTAGCTATGAGCGACACACGGTTCGTTTCTACGATGCAGGCGGAAATACGATAAAACTCTACGCAACAACGGCGCAATCAATTCCCATATCGAATGTTCTGAACCAGGAAGAACGGAACCGAGTGAACGAAATAGACGTTGCGGCATATGACGACCGTTACGGAGTCGGGGTTATTTCGAAAACCGTATCGGCAAAATAGCGAGCAAACGTTCCCAAAAGCTCTTCCCATAGCGTTTTGAGAAATCCATTACGGCCTTTTCCAGTGGATATGTGTCTCCGTGTCTGCGCTTGAGCTCGTCCCAGTGCCGAATCATCCACATATACAGGTCTCCCTTTGTTCTGCCGGGGAAACGTCGATTGAGCTTACGTTGGCTGATGAGACCGGTAATCGGCTTGTACAACGTACGGTACCAGGAACGTGCCGCCTCCTTGAACGGAATCTCTTTCTCCTGATCCTGATTTATATAGTATTTATGTACTTCTATGTGTTTGAGAAGCTCGAAAAACCGGCCGGTTGCGGTAAAATCGATTTCATCCTTCGGTACAACCAATCCAAGATCGGTTTTCGAGAAAACCTGATCTTTTTCGAGCTTGATAACTTCTTTTTTGAGATCTTCACGGGTCATTCCCGGGCGTATATCGATCTCGGAATTGAGTGAAATTACTTCAGCATCAACTATTTCTATCCCCTGCATTCTGGCGACTGAAACCCGGTGATTACCGTCGCGGACGAAATAGACTCCGCCGATTTCATAGAGCTTCACCGGAGGAAGATTGACGTAGCTGAGGGCCGCTCTGTCCACGCTCTCCCACCGGTGGCGTAGGCTTTCGCGTTTTGGAAGAAACGCACGATTGAAATCCCTGTAACGTCCTTCACTCCCGACGATGAGCGATATCGGTACTGACTTGAGTCCTTTGTATGCTTCACCTCTCGGTTTTACGATTTCCTTTACATCGTCGAGCGACAGAAGCTGCTGATGTTCGGGGAAAAAGCCGGCAAAGATGTTTGAGAGACTTGCACGGTTCTTGGCTTTGTTAAAGTCGCTTCTCGCCTGCATGCGAAGGACGTTTGGATCTAATATCATTCTCTTCAATCTCGATTATACAATGATCGTAGGCGTTGACTATTCTCGTATCGAAATATACTGATTCTCGTTGAGCGTTCAAATCAAAAAGGTGAATATGTCCGTGTATCATATAAAGCGGACGAAACGTTCGTAAAAACCAGCGAAATACTTTGAATCCGCGATGACACGGGTCCGGATGATCGCCGATACCAAACGGAGGTGCATGCGTGAGCAGAATATCGAGATAACGATGGTGCACTATCCGATTCCAAAAAAGCTTCGGCAACACTTTGAGAATTTTGATAAACATACCAAGCTCGGTAAATTGATTGAGCCCGTCGTTGTATTTTTTGCTACCGCCGAGCCCTGCAACGATCACTTCCGAGAGTGTTTTGACCTTACTCCCGATATACGTTGAGCCGAAGGACGGTTGCAGGTACGATTCACCGGGTGTCAATTCAAACGAGGATTGCAGGCGCTTTTTGTACACCGGCAGCCTCGAAAGGTTATGATTCCCGAATACGAAGAGTAGCGGTCTGTTGAGTGAGCTCACGATAAAACCGTAGTAGTCGAGCTCCAGATCGCCCGCGCCGAGGACGAAATCCACGTTGCCGAAACGGTGTTTGACCTGGCTCGAATATACAACCGGGTCCCTGTGATCAGAAACGCAGAGAATCCGTATCAATTGCTGCTGCTCTCATACAACGGGATTTTCTTGAGCAATTTCTGGAGCTTGTCCTTGTCTATCAGCTCAATCGGGCGTGTCTCGGCGAACTCGGTTGCGCTGCGGGAGAATCGAGTGGAAGCGATGATCATTCCGCGCATAACGTTCATTTTTTTCATGTCTTCGTGAAGTGCCCGTATCGTCGATTGATCGATGACTTCCGGTAACCTGAGTACCCGGACGATGCGAGGCATCTTTCTGGTATTGCGAAACTTGGATTCGGCTTCAACCGCGATGATTTCACAACCGTTGGGAATACTCTTTGTGTCACGTGGTGTCAATTCAAGCGCCTCGACGATACTGTTACACATCTGTGCAAACTCGTCGTAGCCCGCCGTCAGAAAATCCTTCATCTTATCGTCGGACCGCAGATCCTGATACTGACTGAGTTTTTCGGCAACATCACGAAACGACGGTTTTTTTGCGTAGATCGCCTCCCATTGTTCGATGGCGTTCTCGAACTTGCGCATTTTTTCGTAGCACAACGAGAGAAAATAGCGCGCATAGAGCGCTTCCGCGGAGGTTTGCTGTTCCACCAGCCTGAGCGCCCGTTCGAGCTCGGTAACGGCCTTATCGAGGCTGTTGAGACTCATATAACAGCTTCCACGTTCAACAAGAGCCTTAACCTTGAACGACTGATCACGTTGTGCTTTCTCGAACGAAACGAGTGCCGCCACGTAATCGCGGTTTTCTTTGAGTATACGACCGAGATAATAGTGTGCTTTGTAGTTCTCGGGACCGTACTTTATCGCAGTTTCGAGCTCCTGCTTCGCCTCGACCGAGTGTTTCCCGCGATAGAGTAGATATCCGAGCCGGAAATGGGAGGCGGAATGACGCTCATCAATCTCGATCGCCTTTCGATAAAACTCGATTGCACGATCCGTTTTTTCCCGATCCTCGAAGAGCTGACCCGATTCAAAGTAGTGATCGGCTTCGTTCGGCTCGAGCTTCATCAATACCAGATACTCTTTCAACGCCTCCTCGGTCTGTCCGAATCGTCGATAGAGCTTTGCTATCGTTTTTCGGAACTCCGCTTCAGGGAGATGCCCGCCGAATTGCCCTATCTGGTTTACCGTTTTGAGCTCCATCAGGGCGAGCTCCGGTTTATCATCGTTGAGATAGGCTTTTCCGAGCAGATAGTGAAGCTCACCGTTTCGGGAATCCTTCTGGAGGAGTTGCTTCGCAAGACGCACCGCAGCAGCGTTCTTCCCCTGTTTGACATAATCCGCAAGGCTTGCGATTCTTTTAGGTGTAAACACACTCTTTGCGAGAAAAACTATAACGACGATAATCGCACTGCCGAGAATAATAGTAGGGATGACGAACGATGGCATTGATTACCTCTTCACAAGGTTACGTGTTTCACACATGAGTGTCAAACTGCGTAACGTTGCGTGTTTTATCACAGCGCTTCTCTGTATTTTATCGGCTTCAACGGTCGATGCGCAAAGCAGGCTTCTCGAAAAGGGAGAAGAGCTTTTTCTCCGGAACGAAATGGAGGAAGCTCGCTCTTATCTCGAATCGGCACTTGCGCAGACACCGGGAAACGAAAAGATATATCTCTATCTAGGAACGATTTATGAAAATCTCGGTATGTACGAGGATGCGGTGAATATATTGAGACGCGGTACCGATTACGCACAAAAACACCTGGATGTCATGTACTTCAATATCGCAAACAATATGTTTAATCAGAGTAAGAATATTCCCGCTCTCGACATGTACGCCAAGGCGATAGAGGTCAATCCCGATCTTGCAGCGGCATACCTGAACCGGGCGAATACGGCACTGAAGCTCGAGAATTACGAGCGCGCGAAGGACGATTACTCGCTCTATCTGAAGCTCAAACCGGATACCCCGCAGAGAGAGAATATCGAGCGTGTTCTCGAGATGATAACAAAGATAGTGGAAGAAGAGCGGCAGCGCCGGCTCGAGGAAGAACGTCGGAGACAGGAAGAATTGGCGCGTCAGAGGGCGTTGCTCGAGGAAGTTATGAACTCGCTCGAAAATGCTTCGGAAGACACCACGAATCTGTCGGCGGAGACAGAGGGAATCGAAGACGTAGAAGAAGATACGGACATCATCGACTAGGATCACACAATGGACAGAAGAATAATAGTATTTGCGGCAATAGGACTCGTACTGGTTACGGGTATCGTTATACTGATCGTGGCGCTCTCCTCAAACGGAGGAGGGGAACAGGAGCTCACCGAAGCCGAGCGTAACCGGCTCAATACGCTATCGCTTGCTGAAGATTATCTCGAGCAGGGGGAGTTTCAGCGGGCGCTCGATCTCGTGGATCGACTTCTCATAGAAAATACGGAGGATCCCGAAGCACGTGATTTGAGAGACCGGATCGTGGAGGAAAAAAAACGTGCCGAACAGGCGGCCAGGGAAGAGTCAAAGAAGCAGCAGGAGGAGCTGAAGGAGCTGAAGGAGTCGATTTCCGAATCGATCAAGGAATCGCAGCCGCAGGTAGTCATGACGCCGCAAAAAGATGAAGACCAGGCGGCGCGCGAGGAGGAAGCTGCACGCCGGGCCGAGGAACAGAGAAAAGCCGAGGAAGCCCGCCGGGAAGCGGAGCGGCAAAAAGCGGAAGAGGAGCGTCGAAATCGGGAAACGGTGGATCGGCTTATTCGCGAAGGCACCGAGGCGATGGAAAACGAGGAGTACAACACCGCCCGCGACAAGTTCAATCAGGCAATAGAAATTGATTCCCTTGTACAAGAGGGGTTCCTCGGGGGGAGTCGTTGGGCGGGTGT
>CAYLZA010000302.1:0-4635 GCA_964387575.1 uncultured Spirochaetales bacterium
CACGTCTTCCTGACCCACGCCGTAGATTGCATCGAGCTCGCCTGCGAGCAATGCCTGAACCTGAACGGCCCGCTCCACGACGATATTCATGATGAGCATATCGAGCTTCGGATGCCCGTTCATCCAATACTCCTCGTTCTTTTCGAGCACGATGCGATTGTCCCTCACCCAGTTGACCAGCTCGAATGGTCCCGTACCTACGGGCTCGGAGCCGAAATCGTGTCCTGATTCAATCAACGAAGCCGGAAGGATTGCTCCCCACCCACTCGCCATAGAGCTCAGAAGCGGTGCGTACGGCTCGGAGAGCTCGAACACGACCGTGTAGTCGTCGGGTGTCCTGATTTCAGAGATAGAGGAAAACTCTTCCGCGTTCGGCGATGCGATTCCCTCGGCGGAAATCCTCTCGAACGTCGCTTTTACATCGGCGGAGGTAAGTGTGTCTCCGTTGTGGAAGGTCACTCCCTTTCGAAGCTCGAACTCCCAGATCAACGCGTCTTCCGAGACGTTCCAGCTTTCGGCGAGCGCCGGGACAATCTTACCGTCCTTGTCGGGCTCGACGAGGGTGTCATAGATGCTTCGTGTCGTTTGGAACGTAAGCGTACCCGCGGTTTTGTGCGGATCGAGCGTATCCGGATTTCCCGAAAGCGCGAAATTCAGCACATTCGCCTCGGTTTGCCCACCCGCGAAGAGGATAGACACCGGGATAAGCAATACGATAGACGCAGCGAAAAATGTGAGAGCTTTGGTTTTCATTGTAACTCCTCGTAAATAGTCTATGCCATAGTATGAGCGGAAGTGTTAACGTATCGTTAAAATAGCTACAATTCGGCTCAACTTCTACAGATATGGACGCTCCGGGTATCGGCCGATTTTACACTACTGATCGGCTTTTTCCTCCCCGTGCGCCATAAAACACGCTACATAGTGGTCCGGTTCCACCTCACGAAGTCCGGGATCGCCCGAGAGACATGCGGTATCGAATTGATCACAGATCTCGGAGAATCCACATCCGGTTCGGGAAGGACGTTTTTCCGGGAGCGTCCGATCGGTTTGTCGCGCTATCGCGGTAACATGCATTGCCGAGGCAAAAAGATATCCCGTGTAGACATGCAGCGGCGCCTCGAGAATGCTCGCCGCCGGACCGATTTCGACGATCCTGCCCCCGTGCATAACGCCGATCGTATCGGCGATGTACGATACCAGATTCAGATCGTGCGAGATGAACAGATACGAAAGCGAAAACGCTTTTTTCAGATCGAGCAGGAGGTTGATTATCTGCGCCTGGATTGAAACATCGAGGTTGGACACCGGCTCATCGAGCACGAGAAAATTCGGCTCCATCGACAGCGCCCGCGCGATTACCAGACGCTGTTTCTGTCCGCCGGAAAACTCATGCGGGAATCGATCGAGATGGGAATACGGGATTCCCACCTGATCGACGAACGATTCGAGCTTCTCCCGGCGCTCCCGTTTGGGTATGCCTCGGTTTGCCAATCCTTCCGAAAGGCTCGTCGCGACTGTCAGCCTCGGATTGAGTGCCGAGTTCGGATCCTGAAACACGATCTGCATGTTCCGTCTGAAACGAGCGAGACGACGGGCGGAAAGCGACTCGAGAGCGACACCATCGACTGTGACGTGACCCGCTGTAGGCGGATCGAGATAGAGAATACTTCGGGCGAGCGTCGTTTTTCCGCTCCCGGACTCTCCGACGAGTCCGAAAATCGAACCGGCGGAGATCGAAAACGAAACGTTCTTTACCGCGGTAAACCCGCCTCCGATCAATCCCCTTCCGTGGAAGCGCTTGACAAGCTTCTCCACACGCAAAATATCGGTCCGGGAGTCGTCCCCGGTGTCCCTGCTCTGCACCGTCACACCGAATCTCCCGTTGATGGAACATCGAGAGACGGCACGGCGAGCTCTTTGCATCCGACGAAGTGACACGCCGAGCGTTGCCGGCCCGTTCCTTCTCCTCGGACGCGAAGCTCAGGCAGCTCATGTGAACAGACGCTCTCGGCGAACGGACATCTCGGGTGAAACGAGCACCCGTCGGGTATATGCTCGGCATCGGGGACACGACCGGGAATAGCCGGGAGTCTGTGTCCGCGTCGATCCGGATCGGGTATCGATGCGAGCAGGAGCTTTGTGTACGGATGTTGCTGTCGACCGAATATCACCTCTTTCGGTGCGGACTCGACGATCCTCCCACAGTAGATCACCGATACATGCTCGGCAATTTCATGCACGACACCGAGATCATGCGAAATAAACAAAACGGCCATACCGAGCTCGTTTCGAAGCTCGAGCAACAGATCGACGATCTGACGCTGGATCGTCACATCGAGCGCCGTCGTCGGTTCATCGGCGATGAGGAGCTTCGGTTCACACGAAATCGCCATCGCGATCATCGCCCGTTGCTGCATTCCACCGGAGAGCTCATGAGGGTACCCGTGCAGGATTCGCTTTCCTTTCTCCAGCCCGACGAGCTCGAGAAGCTCTTCGGCGCGTTTGAATCCATCCGGCCTGCTCATCCCCCGATGGAGCCGGAGCATCTCGACAATCTGCTCACCGATACGCAGTGCAGGATTGAGGTGTTTAGCAGGCTCCTGGAAAATCATGGCGATCTGATTTCCGCGGATGTGTCTCATTTTCTGTTCCTGAAGCCCGATAAGCTCCACGCCTTCGAAGCGTATGCTACCCGACACATCGACGCCCGATCTCCTTCCCCTTCCGATCAATCCGATGATAGTTCGTGCGGTGACGCTTTTTCCCGAACCGGACTCTCCGACGAGAGCCCGTATTCCGGCACGGGGGATATCGAGATCGAGACCACGGAGCGCCTGTGCCTCCCCTTCCCGACGAGAAAACGAGACATGGAGTCCGCGTATCGATACGAGGAACTCGGTTCGGGCATCGGCGTTGCTCATCCTATCCGACCCGTATTTTCGGATTGACGACGCTATAGAGAATATCTACCAAGAAGTTGACGAGAGAAAAGACCACTGCGACGAATACGACTCCTCCCTGAATAAGCGGAAAATCCCGTTGATAGACCGCCGACAGAAATAACCGTCCGAGACCGGGGAGTGAAAAAACCTGTTCGATAATGATCGCGCCGCCGAGCATATATCCGAGCTGAATGCCCGCGATCGTTATGACCGGAAGAAGCGCGTTCTTCAATGCGTGCTTGTATTTCACCATCGCAGGAGTCAATCCCTTCGAATGGGCGGTTACGACGTATTCCTTGCCGAGCTCCTCGATCATCGAGGAGCGGGCGAGCCGAAGCAGTACCGCCGCACGGGCAATCCCGAGCGAGAACGCGGGAAGAACGAAATGCGCAACCGACCCGATCCCGAAAAAAGGAAAAATCCTGATTTTGACCGAAAAAACCAACAAAAGCAGGATGCCGAGCCAGAAGCTCGGAATCGCCATCCCTATCTGAGAAAAAATCATCCCCGAATAGTCCCAGACGGTAAACCGATGAACCGCCGAAATAACACCGAGAGGAAGCGCAATCGCCAACGCAATAACGAGACCGGAGAGGGCAAGGATGAGCGTAACGGGAAATCGCTCGAAGATCAGCTGTGTTACCGGTTGATCCGAAATAAACGATCGGCCGAAATCGAAACGAACGACATCGATGAGCCACCGGCCGTACTGCCCTATGAGCGGTACATCCATCCCGAGATTCGTCCGAATCGCTTCTATATCTTCCGGTGCGGCGTCGATTCCGGCGATGACCTTTGCCGGATCTCCGGGGATTATCCGTACGATTATAAAAACGATCGACGAGATGAGAAGTACCGTCAACAGGAGGCGGCCGGTCCGTCGCACTAAGAACAACACAAGCGGCATGTGGTTCGTATATAGCACGGCTTGACACGCAGAGTCGAGATGATGCATTGGTAACATAGCGATGTCGAAAACCGGTTCCGGCCCGGTGTTTACGTTGATACTCGTCGGCGCGACGGTCGGGGCTCACTACCTCTGGTTCCCTTTTTTTTCCATATCGGGCGCATCCGATGATCTGCTTCTCTCTATCGGAATCGGATTGTGCGCCCTCGGCGTATACGTGTTCGCACTGACCGGAACGAGGATGATCAGAGATCGATTGGGTGGAGGGACGGTTCGGCGTCGTCCGGCTTTTGTATTCCGCTACCCCCTGAACGGTGCAATCGTGCTTTTTATCGTTCCCGGTCTCGGTTTCCTGCTCGGATCATGGCTGCCTTTCGTGTGTGCACCGGTGCTTTTCGTACTCTACCGCCGGCTCGGACGACAAAGCGTCGGCGAACGACGAGTAATTGGATCCGACGCAGAGCTCGAGTATAGATGAAACGTACACGCCTCAAATCACGCTACCGACGCGATGACCTCGAACGCCGCCGTCTCGAGTGAGGCCGATTCGGCCGACAGCGCGGACACAACCGACCCGTCCGCCGAGGCCGCCTCGGAAGCGGAAGCCTCGGCCGGCACCGACGAAGCGCGTCTTATCCGCGATATCGATCTGCGAATACTCGGAGCGAATCGAAAACGGTACGAGCGGTATCGTCGAAGTATCAGAAAAGAGCTCGCATTTATGGAATCGAATCAACAACCGCCTGACCACACCAGTGTGGTCAGGCGGTTTGTGGGTAGCGC
>CAYLZA010000303.1:0-4630 GCA_964387575.1 uncultured Spirochaetales bacterium
GGCGCTACCCACAAACCGCCTGACCACACTGGTGTGGTCAGGCGGTTGTTGATTGGGATACGCCGAGCTGGATGGAATCGGTCGGTGGATTTACCGCTCCGGAGGTAGTTCCCCATTTTGTCGAGTTCGCGGAAGCGGTTTTCAGACGCCTCGGTGATCGGGTTCGATACTGGATCACGCTGAACGAACCGATGGTCTACGCCGGGATGGGGTATATCTTCGGAAAACACGCGCCGGGACGTCACTACAACCTGCGCGGTTTTTTTCGTGCAACCCATCATATGCTCCTCGCCCACGCGCGAACCGTCGAGTTGTGTCGATCGATTACACCGGTGGATACTATGCATATAGAGCGCTACGGAGATACGTCCACGCCGCACGGATCGATGATCCGAACGCGGGAAAAAGCCCGATGTGGGAGGTTCACTCGCAGGGAATCTACCACATACTCGAAAGGCTCAAACGTGAATACGGCAATCCGACCTGCTACATAACCGAGAACGGCTATCCGATACCCGAACGGTCGGGCCCGCTCTACGACGATGATCCTCGCATCTCGTATCTCAGGAATCACCTCCTGGAGCTGGGTCGGGCGATTTGTGACGGCGTTGATTGCCGTGGTTATTTCCTCTGGACGCTCATGGACAATTTCGAATGGGATCTCGGTTTCGATATGCGCTTCGGTATCCTTCGGGTCGACTTCGAGACGCTCGAACGAACCTGGAGAAAGAGCGCCGAATGGTACCGGGATCTGATCGCCTCAGGGGAGGTGCCCGAAGACGATCGGAGTGAAAGCGACCGCCTGGTGGTCTGATGACGACGACCAGATAGTGCATGGGCCGCGGCAGTCGAGCTCGACGCGGAATACCGGAGCCCCGAATCGGTATGAAAATATTCGCTACGGCCGTGACACTTTACCGATTTTTCCCTATCTTTTCTCACGAAATTTGTAAGAAAAGAGGCTTTGTATGAACACGGAGTTGAAGCAACAGCAAATCGACGAATACCGTAAAAACGGGTGTCTCATCTATCGCAATCTATTGTCGGGCTCGGAGGTCGACGAGCTTCTTGCCGCGATAGCCGAAGCACTCGATGCGATGGGTAATAAAAAGGTTGCCGGATCGAGCTCTTTGAATGAACAGGAGAGCAGTGACGAGTACTATGATCGTGTTTTTCTTCAGAAACTCAATCTCTGGAAGGTAAGCGAGAAAATACGGAACATATTTCTCGGACCCGAAATAGGTGAAATGGTATGCAAGCTCGAGGGTGTCGATGGAATGCGAGTCTGGCACGATCAGACGCTTCAGAAGATGCGTTGGGCGAATCCGACCGCATGGCATCTCGACAATCGCTATTGGTCTTTTCACTCGAAACACGCAATATCGATCTGGGTCGCGCTCGACGATGCAACAGTCCAAAACGGATGTCTCTATTACATCCCGGGAAGTCACAAACAGGCTTCGTTTGAGAAAAACGTCAACATCGGGACGAATATCGGCGGGCTGTTCAACGAGTATCCCGATTGGGCGAAGATCGAACCGGTTGTCGGTGAAATGAAACGAGGCGATTGCGGTTTTCACAACGGTTTGGCTGCTCACGGCGCCGGTCCGAATATGACGCCGTATCCGAGAAGGGCGATGACCTGCGGCTATATGCCCGACGGTTCGGTGTTCAACGGACAGAAGAACATCCTCCCCGAAGATTATTTCAATACGCTGGAGGTCGGAGATGTTCTGGACAACGATGAACAGAATCCGCTCGTGTGGCCCGTGTGAGGTTGCTTGCGACCGTTTCGGTATCGATGTAATGTAAATCTATGACACCAACCGGTACATCTCACTATCTCTACATTGGGACACATCGTCCTGAACGGCTTCTTCACGTACTGCGGTTTGATCCCGCAGCCAAAACACTCGAAATCGTCGATTCAGTCGATTGCGGTTACAACCCCACCTTTCTCACGCTCAATCGAGATCGCACCTTCCTCTACTCGGTACACCAACGAACTTCCGAGACTCCCGGAGGCGCGATTACGGCGTTCGCCGTTGCGCGTGGCTCGGACGGAACCCCGAAGCTTTCGAAACGGGGGACCTCGGAATCGGGAGGTGAAGGTCCCTGCCATCTTTTCGTCGACGAAAAAAGAGGCCGAATCGTAGTGGCGAATTATCGATCGGGAAGCCTCGGACTGATCAGTGACAACGATATGAGACTTGCCGATCAGATCGAGCATACCGGTTCGAGTGCCGATCCGAAACGCCAGGAAGGCCCGCATATACATTCGGTAACGCCCGACCCGACCGGAGAATATATCGTCGTGTGTGACCTGGGTATCGACCGAATCGTTCTCTATCGGTGGGATAATGAAACGAAAAAAATCGTCAAAGCACAATCGGTTCAGACTGCTCCCGGTGCGGGGCCGCGACATTTCGCCTTTCATCCCTCGGGGAAATTCGGCTATGTCGTAAACGAGCTCGATTCCACGGTTGTCGTTTACGGGTATACGCCGGGCTCTTTGAAGCCCATGCAGACACTGTCGGCGTTACCCGAATCGTTTACCGGGGAGAATACGGGCGCCGATATTCACTGCACCCCGGACGGTTCTCTGCTTTTTGCCTCGAATCGAGGACACGATTCGCTCGCCCGCTTCAGAATAGATCAGAACACGGGGACTCTTACCGAGTACGGACACATATCAACGCATGGAAGCACGCCACGCAATTTCGCCGTTGGTACCGGCGAGCTCGACGGTTTGGTATTCGCCGCAAATCAGGAAAGCGACTCGGTGGTGTTGCTCGGGCATGCCGGAAACGAAGCGTTTCCGGATACACCGGAAGCCGCCGTAGAAGTACCGAAGCCGGTCTGTATTTTTATCGACTAATCTGCCGTTTCCGGCTACGAGACCGCCGCGCGTACGAAAAAAAAGCCGACCACGCCGCTGTATCCGAGCTTGATCGCCATACTCAAAAGCGATCCGAGGAGGACACCCCACCCGGCCTTGAGAGATCCTTTTCTGTTCGGGCCGAACAGAAACTCTCCGGCGACGGCACCGACGAACGCGCCGATGAATATCCCGAACGGCGGAAACAGAAAAATGCCTGCAATCATACCGACAATCGATCCGAGCGATCCGGCCCGGCTTGCTCCGCGCTTTTTGGAAACCGCGCTCGGTAATACATAATCAAGACCGGTAACCACTGCGCCGGTTATCCCGGCAACGACGAGAAATGTGACGCTGTAGGCTTCCCAGCTTTCGGCGAGCGAGACGAAAATGAGCGAAAGAAACGCGAGAGCCGGCCCCGGAAGTACCGGAAGCACACACCCGACGAGACCCGCGAGGAGCGCTAGTGCGCCCAATACGCTCCAAATCATCGTTACCTCTCAAATGCCCTGGTAGCTAAACCAGAAAGATAAGAGCTGTGAGAAGTTCAAGATACCGGTAAACGAGAGAATCGCCGCCGCGGTAAATAGAGCGATAAACGTCAAACGGAAGGGTCTGACCAATCCTTTTTGCTCTACTCTCGTTTTTCCCGATCCGGTTCGGGTACCCGTCTTAACCGTGTCGGTGGCTTCGGCGTAATCCGACCCGGCTACCGAATGGTCTCCGTTCGATGCTGAAATCGAATCGGGCGTTTCTCTGATCTTCTTTGATTCGATATATATACGTCGAATATAGAAGAGCGCGATCAGAAGCGCAAGTGCGATAAATCCGATACCGAATGCTATGCGGGAGCCGGCCGGATTCGCCTCTTCCCACGCCTCGATCTGATAGGCGATCGAAAAAAGAAAAATATTCAACCGTTCCAGTTGCCCGAATCCGATCAGAGCTCCCACGAGCACGAGAAAAATCCCGCTTCCGATCTTGATCTTGGTGAGATGCGGCTTTATTCGATCGAGCTGTCTGAGGGCCGCCGGCAGAAACGTTCCGGCGAGGACAAACGGCACACCGAGACCGAGAGAATAGACCGACAGAAGTACGGTACCGCGGACGAGCTCACCACTCGATCCGGCGAGAAAGAGAATCGAGCTCAATATCGGGCCGATACAAGGGGTCCATCCCGCGCCGAAGGCCATCCCGAAGAATAACGACATCGGTTTGTTCGTCGGACGTCCCGACATATGAAAACGGCGCTCGATGTTGAGGATTTTCCAGAAATCAAAGATAAAGTTCAGCCCGAGCACGACGACTATCGAACCCGCGATGATATTGATGATCTGTGATGCACCGCCCAACAGGGCAAATGTCGATGTAAATAGTATTCCGAGCGCCATAAAAACGATCGAAAATCCGAGCACGAAAAAGAGCGTGTTGACGACCGCGTTTTTGCGAAGTTTTCCGCTTTTTTGCATCTCCTGTAGCGACGTTCCGCCCATGAGCGAGAGATACGCCGGTATGAGCGGAAGAACACACGGCGAGAGAAACGATAACAATCCGGCTGCGAATGCAATACCGATATTCAGACCCGCGCCCATGAGAACTCCTTACCCTCTTAGGGCTTTCTATAGGTTTTGTATGACCGATTTGAGCTTTTTTTGAATTTCCGCTGCAATCGGTTCTAGTGTGGGATTTTCGACCGCAGCCATCGATGCAGGCGGATCGATAGCTGCAACCTCGATTTCTCCTTCGGGAAGC